>CALGIR010000058.1 GCA_937915475.1 uncultured Bacteroidales bacterium | reverse complement strand
CCATAGCTGTTTATCAAATCGTTTTTGGAGTATTGGCTAACGGTAACAATTTGGGTTGCATTTTTGGCGAAAATTGGAAAGAAATGCTGATAGTATACTCTTGTAAGTAAGGGTAATCCCTTGGGGTAGTGGTGAAAGTTAATATCGTGTATTACGTTTAGGGTTGGCGTTTTGCAGCGAGTTGGAATAAATCCATCGGGCGAGATAAAAAGGTCAACCTTATTTTTCTTTAAAAATGATGAGACAGAATGTTGAAACCAGATGTACCATAGAAATGGATGTCTTGCCTGTGGCTTAAGCACTACGGGTTTAACGCTGCTCGAGAAGATAAAATCAGGGTGGGGCTCTCGGTCGAAAAGGAAGATATATTCGTGTTCAGGATGATTTTCAACAACTCTTTTGAGTGTTTCATAGGTAAACCATCCAATCCCTTCGAGTTTATTCTTGATAAGTAAACGTGTGTTAACTGCAATTTTCATAGCTAGGCATAAAATTTGGTACGCAAAATACGACTTTTTTGCAAAAGGGTTAATGGTTTTTGTAAATACTTATATATACAGCAACTTGTATTATTTACTTTAAGACCTTTTGTTTACTTTTGCCTGAAATTAAACTGTATTGAAACGAAAGTTTACAACCAACTTAATTCTCCTACTTACGCTAAACCTGTTGGTTAAGCCTTTTTGGATTTTCGGAATCGACAGAACTGTTCAGAACCTAGTTGGAGCTAGCGAGTATGGGATTTACTTCGCTCTTTTTAATTTTTCTATTCTCTTTAATATTCTGCTCGACTTTGGGTTAACCAATTTTAATAATCGGGAGATTAGCCGACATGCCAATCTTTTGTCGCGGTACCTGTCCAATATGGTAACAGTAAAATTCCTGATGGGGATTTTATATGCCATTGTGAGTATTACTTTTGCACTAATAGTAGGGTACAGCAGAGCGCAAATTTCATTGCTTGCTGTATTGGTATTCAACCAGTTCTTGTCGAGTTTTATTCTGTACCTCAGAAGTAATATTAGCGCTTTGCAACGCTTTAAAACCGATAGTCTATTATCAGTTACCGATAGATTATTTATGATAGCGCTTTGTAGTTTTATGCTTTGGGGGCCATTTCGCCAGCATTTTTCGGTTCGGTGGTTTGCATACGCTCAAACTATAGCCTACCTGGTAACTGCTCTTATTGCACTTTTAATTGTGATTAGCCGAGCCCAATTTTTTAAACCCCGATTGGACAGGGCGTTTATTGTATCAATCCTAAGACAGAGCTATCCGTATGCAATTTTGGCTCTACTTATGTCGTTTTATTATAGAATTGATAGCGTAATGCTTGAGCGTATGCTTCCCGATGGTGATATCCAGTCGGGTATTTATGCACAGGCCTTTAGGCTCCTTGATGCGGCAAGTATGCTTCCGTTTCTGTTTTCAACGTTGCTCCTCCCGCTGTTTTCAAAGATGATTAAGCGTAACGAAGACATTAAGCCATTGCTGGGCTTTGCATTTAGGGTTCTTTTTGTGGTTACGTTTTCTGCGTCGGTGGTTTGTGTTACCTATCGTAGCCAAATAATGGATTTGCTTTACGTGAATCACTCCTCAGAGTCATCGGTTGTACTCTCAATTCAAATGATTTCATTCTTATTCATTTCCTTAGTTTACATCTTTGGGACACTTTTAACGGCCAATGGCAGTTTGAGGTATTTAAATATTGTTTCAGTTTTTGGTGTAATCCTCAATATTGCCCTCAACTTTATACTTATCCCAAGGTATACTATTATTGGGGCTGCCGCCTCAAGCCTTGTAACTCAGCTATTAATGGCCGCTCTACAGATACTGTTGTCGTATAGAGTTTTCCGATTGAAAGTAAACCTCAGAGACATCCTCCAATTTGTGTTTTTTATAATTATTGCTATTGTAGTAGCATATGTCATAATGATACAACCGCTTAACTGGGCAATAGGATTTATTGTTATCTTAGCTGTTTTAGTCATCCTTTCATTCGTAATGCGAATTGTTCGGATTAAAGAGATAGTGAAGTTGCTGATGGGACTCGAAGAGTAAGTTGTTTTCTGGCAGCATTATTTTTTGTAAATTTGAATTGTTAAAACAAAACTTTAACTTTAAAATTAATAACGCCCTAACGTTTACCTATGGGAATTCTAATAGATAAAACTCCTGACTGTCCTTACGTTAACTTCAGCGAACTTGGGTTACTCGAGATTGAAGGACGCTCAATAACCGAGGATGTTTTCTCCTTTTGGCAACCTCTTATCGATTGGCTTGAGCAATATATTAAGGCACCCGCTTTGCAAACCAAGGTTATCATATTTTTAGAATACACAAATAGCAGTTCAAATAAGTATTTGAATGAGATAATGAAACTGCTTGACCGTTGCGCAGCAAATGGCAATAATGTTGAAATTATTTGGCGATACGAGGAAGATGATGAGTCCATACTTGTACTTGGGCAGGATTTAAACTCTCTAACAAGTATCAATTTTAATTTTGACGAGGTTGCTACCAAACGCCATAACCTTAAAAAAATAAGGGTCAGAAATAAGAAATCGGGAAATGAGGCAGAAATTACCATGCGATATTGGGATGCTATTCTCCGCAATGGGCATGGAGATAATTACGTTATTGTTGATGAACTATAGCTATTCTATTATTTGATTCTTTTTCACAAAAGACAAGGAAATGCAAAAGATTGAGCTGAAAGAAACTGTTACCACACCTTATACTCTCCTAGATGCCGATAATGGTATTATTAGGATAGAGGGGCGGTCCATACCAGAAAATGTTATCGATTTTTATCAGCCCATTTTAAACTGGATTGACGAGTATGCTAAAAAACCTAAAAATAAAACAGAGGTACATTTTAAGCTCGAGTACTTTAATACCAGCTCATCAAAGCGATTGTTCGATATTATGAAAAAGGTTGAGAATATTGCCCAGGTTGATTTAAACTCTGTGTTTATTAACTGGTATTACGAAGAGGATGACGAAGATATTTATTTTGCAGGAAATGATTATAAAGCACTGATTACAAGGATTGATTTTAATCTTGTTGAGATATAGGGTAATTTCTGAAAAGTTACTAAAAACCAGCTTATGCTGGTTTTTTTATGTAACGCAACGTTTTTTCGAGTATTCGCATCTTACATTAATTATAATATTTTGCTTTTACTTTTTTTAAACAAGAAAGCCCATTCCTAATGCTGGAAAAGAAGAAGAAAAAGATTGTTAATGATCCAGTGCATGGGTTTATAAATATCCCATTTTCCTTATCGTTTGATGTAATTGAACATCCCTTTTTCCAGAGGCTTCGCCATATCCGCCAGCTTGGGTTAACCTACCTAGTTTACCCTGGGGCTAATCATACCCGTTTTCAGCATGCACTGGGGGCAATGCATCTAATGGCTTCGGCCATTGATGTTTTGCGTGCAAAAGGATTGGATATTACCCATAAGGAAGCCGAAGCAGCTACGGCAGCCATTTTGCTTCACGATGTTGGGCATGGGCCATTTTCGCACTCACTTGAGTTTAGCCTAGTTCAAGGGATTAGTCACGAGCGCATTGGTGAATATTTTATGCGCGAAATGAATAATCAATTCGGGGGGAGACTTGATATGGCCATCGATATTTTTGAGGGAACCTATCCAAAGCAGTTTCTTCATCAGCTGGTTACGAGCCAGCTAGATGTAGATCGGATGGATTATCTTCGGCGCGACAGTTTCTTTACGGGTGTAACCGAAGGTGCAATTGGTTCTGATAGGATTATCAAAATGCTTAATGTGGTTGATGATAATCTAGTGGTTGAGGCCAAAGGAATATACTCAATCGAAAAGTTTCTGATTGCAAGACGTTTAATGTATTGGCAGGTTTATCTGCATAAAACGGTTGTGGCTGCGGAACAGCTACTTATTCAGTTACTGATTAGAGCACGCGAGCTTGCCGAAAATGGTCATGATTTGTGGTGCTCGCCATCGCTTTTGTATTTTTTAAAGCGCAAGGTGGTCGAATCTGATTTTTTACAGTCTCTGGATAACGATTCAGCACTTCACCATTTTTCCAATATCGATGATGCTGATATACTGGTTGCAGCCAAGCAGTGGCAGTACCATCACGATAAAGTTTTATCGACACTAGCACGAATGATGGTTTTACGAAAACTATATAAGGTTGAGTTGAGGAATAAGCCCTTTGATGACCAGGAGGTTTTCCAAAGAGTAGATCAGCTAAACCGAGCATACCCAGAGTTAAGTGATTATAAGGAATACTTTGTTATCACCAATTCAGTTAGTAATAATGCGTACCGGTTAACAGAAGAATCAATAAAGATTTTATACAACAATGGTAAACTTATTGATATTGCCAATGCATCGGATATGCTAAACACTAATATTTTGTCGAAGGATATCACAAAGCATTTCTTATGTTATCTACGGTAACGATGGCATTAAATAGTAATAATTAGCTAATTTTGCGAAGATTTTTAAATTTGGGACATTATGGAGTTTACAGCAAAAGCAATTGCTGAGTTTCTTGGAGGCGATATTGAAGGTGATTCGGAGGTTAAGGTAAGCACAGTAGCCAAGATAGAGGAGGGTAAGCCTGGAGCGCTTTCATTTCTTTCGAATCTTAAATACTCAAAGTATCTATATACAACAAGTGCATCAGTAGTATTAATTAATTCCGATTTTATTCTAGAGGATAAAGTTTCTGCAACCCTAATTAGGGTTGAGAATGCTTACGAATCGTTTGCAAAGTTGCTTAGCTTAGTAACAGCAGCAAAGGGTGCCAAGCAAGGAGTACATGGGAAAGCGCATGTTGAACCTTCGGCGAGTATTGATAGCACTGCGTACGTTGGTCCATTTGCTTACGTGGGCGAGAACACGGATATTGCAAAGGGAGTACAAATACACCCAAATGCCTATATTGGCAATAACGTGAAGATTGGCGAGAATACTACAATTTTTGCGGGTGCTCAGGTTGCCGATGATTGTGTTGTGGGTCAGAATTGCGCAATTCATTCAGGTGCCATTATCGGATCGGATGGTTTTGGATTTGCTCCTCAGACTGATGGTTCTTACCAAAAAATCCCGCAAATAGGGAATGTAATCCTTGAAGATAATGTTGATGTTGGAGCAAATACTACCATTGATAGGGCTACTATGGGTTCAACAATTATCAGAAAGGGTGTAAAACTCGATAACCTAATTCAGGTGGCTCACAATGTTGAGATTGGAGAGAATACGGTCATTGCTGCACAATCGGGAATTGCTGGTTCAACAAAGATTGGAAAAAACTGTATGTTTGGCGGGCAGGTTGGCGTGTCCGGCCATATCACCATTGCCGATGGCATTAAGTTATCGGCTCAAACGGGTGTTTCTAATAACCTTAAAAAACCCAACGAGGTTTTAATCGGGTCGCCAGCAATTAATTCAAGAAAGTTTAGTCGTTCATTCGTTCTTTTTAAAAAGCTTCCTGAAATTGTGCGAGAACTCGATGAGTTGAAGAATAGAATAAACGAGCATTAATTATAATTTTTTACCTGTTTTCGATAATATACCTTATTTCACAGAATAGTTTTATTATGACAGAGAAGCAAACTACGCTTAAAAGCGAGATACAATTTAAAGGCAAGGGGCTGCACACCGGAGTGGATGTTAATTTAACCATCTGTCCTGCCGATGAGAATACTGGATACGTTTTCAAACGAACAGATCTTGATGGCGAGCCCACTGTTGATGCCATTGCCGACAATGTGGCAGACACATCTCGTGGTACTACCATTGAGCAAAATGGTGTTAGAATTAGCACGGTTGAGCATGTGCTTGCATCGTTGCATGGTTTGGGTATCGACAATGCCTTAATAAAGGTTGATGGACCCGAAATGCCTATTATGGATGGAAGTGCAAGGGTTTTTGTTGAGGAAATTAGTAAGGTGGGGATAGAAAAGCAGAAAGCAGAAAGAGGCTTTTATGTGATAAAGGAAAAACTTGTTTACTCCGATCCTGCAAACGGCATTGAGATTGCAGCCTATCCTGATGAATCGTTTAGTATAGATGTTCTTATCGACTACAATTCAAAGGTGCTGGGTAATCAATATGCACAGCTTGTTGATATTAAGGACTTTCCTGAGCAAATAGCGCCCTGTAGAACATTCGTATTCTTTCATGAACTAGAGGTTCTACTTAAGAATAATCTGATTAAGGGTGGCGATTTACAGAATGCCATTGTGATAATGGAAAACGAGGTTCCTCAGGCAGAATTAGATAGAATTGCCGATTTGTTTAACAAGCCACGCGTTCATGTTAAGGAGGGGATATTAAACAATCTCGATTTGCATTTTCAGAATGAGCCTGCTCGTCATAAGTTACTTGATATTGTAGGCGATTTGGCTTTGGTAGGACGAAGGATTAAAGGTAAGATTATTGCAAAACGCCCAGGTCATTTGGCCAATACAGAACTGGCTAAAACTATTCGGAAAATGGCAAGGAGAGAGGCTATGAAGCCTCAAGTACCGCATTACGACCCAACCAAACCACCACTTTACGATATCCTTCAGATAAAGAATATATTACCCCATAGGCCTCCATTCTTGCTAATCGATAAGATTTTGCACATGGATGAGAATACTATTACAGGGATGAAGAATGTTACCATGAACGAGGGGTTTTTTGTTGGTCATTTTCCAGAAGAGCCAGTAATGCCTGGAGTTCTGCAGATAGAAGCTATGGCTCAAGTAGGCGGAATCTTTGTACTAAATACCGTTCCTGATCCAGAGAACTATACCACATATTTTCTGAAAATTGATAGAGTAAAGTTTAAGCGCAAAGTGGTTCCTGGTGATACCCTTATTTTTAGGCTTGAACTGCTAGAACCAATACGCCGTGGCATTGCAAATATGTTTGGACAGGCCTTTGTTGGTGAAACCCTAGTGATGGAAGGTGAACTTTTGGCTCAAATTGCAAAATCAAAGTAAAATAAAAATGAATCAGTCATTAGCATATATACACCCAAAGGCAAGAATTGGTAGTAACGTTAAAGTAGAACCCTTTGCATATATTGCAGGAGATGTGGAAATAGGTGACAATACTTGGATTGGACCAAATGCCACTATCCTTGATGGCGCGAGGATTGGTAAAAACTGTAAGGTTTTTCCAGGAGCAGTAGTATCGGCAATTCCACAGGATTTGAAGTTTAAGGGTGAAGAAACAGTTGCAATTATAGGGAATAATACTGTGCTTCGTGAGTGTGTAACCGTAAATCGAGGTACTGTATCAAAGGGACTTACAAAAGTGGGGAATAATTGTTTAATTATGGCGTATGTTCACGTTGCCCACGATTGTATTATTGGTAGTAATGTTATCCTTGGCAATGCTGTTCAGCTAGCTGGAGAGGTGGAGATTGACGATTTCGCCATACTCTCAGGAGGTTGTTTAGTGCATCAGTTTGAGCGCATAGGTGCACACGTTATGGTTCAGGGCGGTTCTAAGGTCAATAAGGATATTCCGCCATACTCCCGTGTTGGACGTGACCCTATTGTTTTTGTTGGGTTAAACACCATAGGGTTAAGAAGACGGCAGTTTGATGCCCAAAAGGTTGCAGAGATACAGGAAATCTATCGTATTTTCTACTCAAAGGGAATGAATGTTTCGCAAGCCATTTCTGAAATTGAGGGCACAATGCCCCAAACGGAAGAACGCGACGAAATTCTTAACTTTGTCAGAAACTCTACTCGGGGAATTGTAAGAGGCCCCAATAGTGAAGCTGTAGTCGACGATGATATTTAGAATGGAGAAACTACACAGCTATAAGTAACAAGGGAGGCACTTGCCTCCCTTGTTGGTATCTGTACTTGTTATTCTTTTTCTTCAGTATCTGGCAGTTCAATTGTAAGGAGTAAGGCTTCAACCTGTCTAACATAGTTGCGCTTATTAAGCCTTGGTGCAAATACGTATCCCTCAACGGTTATTACTCTGTTGTTTATTTCATCAATTGTTGTAAGACTAATAAATGGGCCTCCCATTGGATGTCCAATTACTGTCCACAAACCGCGTAGTTGTCCAAAGTACCTTCCTTTATACATAAAGGGGGTAAGTACTGGGGGAATAATTGTTTCTGTACTCATGTAGCTATTTTGTGTGGGTCCAGGAACGAACTTATGGATAAAACTATTTCGTTGCTCTATCAAATAATCTGCAGTAAAAGTATTGGTTTCTGTATATGGATATTCGTAAACAAATATTCCTTGGCTTGTGCTGGGTGTTTCGTATGTAATCCATGCAAAGTTGGTTGTATCAAGAATAAGGTTGTAACCTTTTGGGAAATATACCGATATGCCAAAATTGTTTTCTAAAAAAATACGAATGCCTTCAGCCTCAAATTTCTTGGCGTTTTGAACAATCCTATCGCGCTCTGCTTGCTCAAGGAGCTGAATCAACCTGTCTTTTTCCTTCTCTAGCATCTTTTCGATGGCGGGGTAGGTTGCCCCAGTTATGTTAAGTACTGTTTGTGGCGAAGCCCATACATCTCGCTTAGTGGTTATTTTTGCCTCCTTAAAGCTATCGTCAACCTCAACAATAACTATATTTCTATGGCTCCTAAAAATATCAGAGAAACTTGATGAGGGTATTAATATAGTTTCGAAAAGCGGTTCCGATTGGGGTATCATCGGAAACTCTTCTTTGAGGATAGTTTTCAAGGTTTCGGCAATACTATCTTTAATAACTGAACTGTTCATTACAACAACTACCTCACCTGCTGCACCAGTAATATTTGGGAGCATAGATTTTCGCCCTTGCGTACCCTTATCGCACGAATGGTTAAGGAGAATAAATACAATTGCAAGGCTGAATAGTAAAATCTTTTTCATAGTGGTTTTTTTAGGTTAAACTTAATTGCATAACCCTAAAGGTGCTAATTTATTTTAAAGATGTCAATACTTTACCAAGGTAATTAGTCTACAGAATTTTTAGTCATACGCTGCAGAATGTTTTTATCAACCCAAATTTCAAGTGTATCGCCTGCCGAAAGTTCGCTGGTTGAGATTGGGTTCCAGATTAAAATATCGTCAATTGTGCAGTAATATTCTATGGCAATTTTGTGAAGATACTCACCTGGTTGAACAATGTGAAACACCTTTTGCTTGTTCACTGTGCTTCCAGCATTGGCAACCCTCTCGTGGTAATTAGCCTTGGGTAGTGTTTTGTGGTAAATGCTCTGTTCGTTCTCAATAAACAGTGGAATAGCGTCTATGGGTAGGTATATGGAGGTAGAGTTTTCAGGTTTAGGCACATAACCTCTCCGGTATGAAGGGTTTAAAAAGCGAATAATATCACAAGAGACTTCAGTCACTGCCGATATTTCTTGAAAAGAAACAGGTTCTGTAATATCAATAGTATTAATTTGATCAAAACTTATCATGGGACGGATTGCAAAAATGTTATGTGCTGAGGCGTTTTGTAAAACGTATGTAGCAGCAATAAATGCAGGCACGTAGTTTTGGGCGGCTTCGGGTAAATACTCGTATAGTTTCCAGAAATTTGTTTCGCCGTTTGCACGGGCAATGGCGTTGCGAACCACACCTGGTCCAGCATTGTATGCAGCCATTACAAGGTGCCAATCGCCAAAAATTCGATATAGGTAATCGAGATATCGGCACGCTGCTTCGGTAGATTTTACTGGATCCATTCGCTCGTCGATGTAGCTATTTACCTCGAGGTTGAACATGCGACCTGAGTTTATCATAAACTGCCATAGACCAACCGCTCCACTTGGTGATACGGCAAGAGAATTAAGCGCCGACTCAACAACGGCAAGATACTTGAGTTCGAGGGGGAGGTTGTGCTTGTCGAGCATCTCATCGAATATTGGAAAATAGAGTTCTGCAAGTCCAAGCATTTGCCCTACCTGTTCCCTTCGCTCGATGGTGTAAATATCGATATATCGTTTAACGTAAGGGTTAAAGTCGAAAGCAATTGGCGACAGCCTATCGATGGCGGCAATCTTTATTTCGTAAACTAAGTTAGGAGTGGGGGAAATTTGTTTTCTCGATATTTTAAGCGTGTCGCGATTGAATAGGGTCAACTGCTTTAGGCTATCGAGCGATTTTTGAATGTTACAATTCTTTACCGGAGGATAACCATTTGGGTATCCAGCATAAGCACCATTTGGCAGCAAAAAAGTAATGATTATAAAAGTGGCAAAGTGCCCAATTCCTTTCTTCAGCATCTTAATAAAAATATTGTTAATTAGTTTCCCTTATTCTTGCTTTGTTCCTCAAGGTAATCTTTCGTCCCCTTTGTTTTTTACTGTAATTTCACCAAAACTTTTGCCTAATCCATGAATACTCTTGGAATTTATTTTCTTTTAGATGATAGCATGTGTAGCAAAACAATTAGGTATAATCGGGTAAACTCCAAGTAAATCTGTAATTACAAATAGCCCAAAGGATTTTTTTATATTAAAAACCTTAGGCAAAAATAGTATTAAGCAATAACTATTATGATTTAATCTCGATGTTTTTTGCCTATCTGAAAAGTTTTATAATGTCGTTTGCATTGGCAAAGAAGACTAGTGCCAGTATAAAAAGCATACCAGCAACCTGGGCGTGTTCCATAAACTTATCGCTAGGTTTCCGACCCGAAACCATTTCGTATATCAGGAACAGCATATGCCCAATGTAGAAAAGCTTTGTCAAAAAATAGTTTCTTTACCCGATACTCCAGCAACATTAATTAATATTGAACATCC
>CALGIR010000057.1 GCA_937915475.1 uncultured Bacteroidales bacterium | reverse complement strand
CTACAATTAGCGGAATAAACAGCCCTAACTGTGCATGCAATGCGGGAAGAAATCCTTCCATACTTAAATCAACCATGGTTACAAATGACGCAATGATTACGATATAGGACGGAATACGTACTTTGGCAGGAATAATATTTTTAACAAGCGATATTACAACGTTACCCATCACCAGAACAAAGGTGGTGGCAAGCCCCATTCCTAAACCATTAATTGCACTTGTTGTGGTTCCAAGGGTTGGACACATTCCGAGCAACAGAACAAAAACGGGGTTCTCTTTTAGAAAACCTTTGGTAAAATTTGTTAGCTGATTCATTTTATGTCTCCTTCCTTAATAAATGCATCGTAAGCTCTTTTAACAGCTTCGCAATATGCCCTTGAACTAATAGTAGATGCGGTAATGGCATCAACATTTCCACCATCTTTTATTATAGCTAGCTTAAAGTTCTCAGGATTATTTCCTTTGAACTGAGCACTAAAATCTGATTTACTGCTTTCCACTTTATCACCTAGACCAGGGGTTTCCTTATGAGCAATAACCTCTATTCCATGGATTGTTCCATCGGGAAGAAAGCCAACCATCAGTTCAATCTGACCGCTAAATCCACTCTTTGTAAATGTCTCAATAGCTGTCCCAATGGGTTGGCCTCCCTTTGTGGCAGGGTAGAATTTAAGAATACCCCCGTCAACTTCTCTCTCAAACTTTTGGGATATTGGTTTATTATCAAACTCGGGTAAAACCTTACTTATGGCATCATTAACCTTAGCATTTTTCGCATCATTAATTGGTTCTTCAGTAAGGCTATAAACAATTCCCAAACTTGCCGATGATAAAAGTGTTATCGTTAGCAAGGTGATGGTCATATTCTTAAAGGTCGATTCTTTAGCCATTTTTCTTCACCTCCTCTCCAAAACGCGATGGTTTTATATATCTATTAATTAGCGGTACAAATGCATTCATTATAAGAATTGCAAAGGAAATACCCTCGGGGTAAGTTCCCCAAACTCTTATAAGTACAGTTATTAATCCGATCCCAATTCCAAAAACCCACATCCCCTTAGGGTGCATTGGCGAAGTAACATAATCGGTTGCCATAAATATAGCCCCCAGCATTACACCCCCGGTAAGAAGATGAAATAGTGGATCGGCATTAGCTTCTGGATTAATTAACCAAAGAATTCCTGTAAAAACTCCAATGGTTGCAAAAATAGAGATAGGAATATGCCAGGTTATTACTTTGGTAAAAAGCATCCAAACAAACCCAATGAGCAAAGCAAATGCTGCAATCTCACCTATTGAACCTCCCATGGATCCAATGAAGAGTTCCATATGACTTGGAATTTGGCTGGAAATATTGCTCATCAAATCGCCTTTTGCTAACCCCTCCTTCACTATTGATAAAGGAGTAGCACCTGAAGCTGCATCGGTATAAGCCATGCGCGATGCCATTGGCAAAGGCCAGCTGGTCATTTGCACAGGAAACGAAATAAGCAAGAATACACGGCCTACCAAAGCAGGGTTAAAAGGATTTTGACCCAAACCACCAAAAGTCATCTTTCCAACTCCAATGGCTACCAGCGCACCAATTATAACAATCCACCAAGGCAAATTCGACGGAAGGTTAAAAGCCAGAATAAGCCCTGTAACCAAGGCAGACCCATCGGTTATGCTTGGTTTAACCTTGAGCATAAACTTTTGAATTAGAAACTCAAAGGTAAGACACGACAGAATGGATATTGACGTTACCACCAGCGCTCCAATACCAAAGTAAAAAAGTGTGACCGCCAACGCAGGAATTAGCGCTAACACCACGTTATACATCAATCTTGGGGTGGAATTGCCACTGTGCACATGGGGCGATGGTGATACAACAAGCAGTCTATTCATTATTTAAGGGTTAATATCATCTATTAAATCAATCTTTATTTCTTCCGTGCTCTAATCATTGCGCTAACCTCAGCCTTACCCAAACGAATATAATCGAGTAAAGGCAGATTTGCTGGGCACACATAACTACATGACCCGCACTCCATGCAATCCAGTATTCGATCCTCCTCCATGCGCTCTGTCATATTACGCTGCGACAGGCGGATAAGCAAGTAAGGTTCAAGTCCCATAGGGCATGCACTAACACATTTCCCACATCTTATGCAGGCCGGTTTCATTACAGGACGAAGAGAATCCTTTCCTGGGAACAGAATAACACCTGAAGTTCCTTTTGTAACAGGTGTTTCAGCAGAAATTAACGCTTTGCCCATCATTGGCCCACCGTTAATAACCTTGGCAGTATTGTCTGGAATTCCACCAGCGGCCTCAATTAAATTTATGATTGGAGTTCCAATACGAACCATAAAGTTACCCCTTTGGGCAAGGTTTTTTCCGGTAACGGTAACCACACGTTCAATCAGAGGCTTGTTTTTTAGTACTGCCTCGTAAACGGCAAAGGCGGTACCAACATTATGCACTACAGTTCCAACCTCAATTGGCAAAGCACCCGATGGAACCTCACGGTTGATTAACGATTTTATTAGCTGCTTTTCACCGCCTTGTGGATATTTCACCCTTAAAGCATGGACTTCAATTCCTTTATAATTTGCAGTTATAATTTTTAAATGCTTAATCGCATCGGGCTTGTTATTCTCAATTCCAATAAGAGCACGTTCAACCCCAAGAGCCTTCTTTAGGAGAAGAATTCCCACCATCAACTCATCCGCTTTTTCAAGCATCAATCGATGATCGGATGTGAGGTAAGGCTCACACTCAGCACCATTGATAATGAGAACATCGGCTTTTTTACCTTTGGGGATTGAGAGTTTTACATGCGAGGGAAAAGTTGCGCCACCAAGGCCAACAATACCTGCCTCATTCATTTTGGCAATAATTTCCTCTGCGGAAAAAGAAATTTCCTTCCTAAGTTCGGTTGATCTGTCAATCTCCGAAATCCACTCATCGCCCTCAACGGTAATTGTAATAGCAGGGCGCTTATACCCTGTTGAATCAATAACGGAATCGAGCGATGCTACAGTTCCCGAAACCGAGGAGTGAATATTGGCAGAAACAAAACCGGAACTTTTGGCGATTACCTGTCCCACCAATACCTTATCGCCTTTAGCCACAACTAGTGTTGCAGGAGCACCAATATGCTGAGATATAGGAATAATAACTTGTTGAGGTAAAGGTAAAACCTCTATTGGCCTATTGGCCGTAAACTTATTCTGTGGGGGATGTATCCCACCTTTTGGGAACGTTTTTAACACGATTATCTAGTTTAATAGATATGAGTTTTTAACTACTTACAGGTTTCCTAGTGCTCTACCACTTCCGTTTCACTCTCTGGTTTAACTTTTGGCTTTTTGGCCGGAAAGTTAATCTCTAAAATTGCACCTGTGGGGCACACATCAACACATTTACGGCAAAGCCTACATTTATCGTAATCGATATAAGCCAAAAAGTTTTTCAGGGTTATTGCATCAAATGGGCAAGCCTTAACGCACTTACCACAGCCTATACAGGCAACCGAACATGATTTTTTTGCAACTCCACCCTTATCCTCATTAATACACGAAACAAAAATACGCCTACCCTTAGGACCTTTCTTGCGCAATTCAATAATATCCTTTGGACATGCTGTAATACAAGCTCCACAGGCTGTACAATTGTCTTCAACAACAACAGGAAGTCCTGTTTTTTTATCCATATGAATTGCATCGAATGCACATACAGCCACACAATCGCCCAGACCTAAGCAACCAAACTGACAACCCGTATCGCCACTAAATAATGATGTTGCCAACTTGCATGAAGAAGCCCCATTATAGTTACTTGTTTTGGGTCTATTATCAGGAGAGCCCGAGCAACGCACAACGGCAATCATGGGTGCCTGCTCTGTAGCACTCTTGCCTACAACCTTTGCTGCAGCTATTGAGGTTTCGTTTCCGCCAACCGGACAATAAAAATCGCTAATATCATCCGCTTTAACAAATGCTTCGGCAAAACTCCTACACCCAGGATATCCACATCCACCACAGTTTACACCGGGCAGAACGGCCTCTACCTCATCGATGCGAGGATCTTCATATACCTTAAATTTTTGAGCCACAAAATAAAGAATCACCGCAGAAAGTGCCCCTAGTGTACTTAGAATTAAAATAGTATAAAGAATAATTGAATAACTCATGCTATTCTATAGTTAGGTTGATTCTAGTTCAAAAATAAAATGATTTGAGATTCTATCCTTGAATAAATATAGCGCAAAATAGTAAGGTGCCAAAATTGCAATAGACGCAAGCCCCGCCTTTCCCTCACTAACGTTAAAAAGGGTAAGGGTAATTAAAACGGTAAGCACAGCAATAAATGGCAGAATATATCCCACAAAAAGAGCCTTAAACCCCATGGATTGCTTAATAATTACCCTAACACTCTCACCAACTTTTAGATTATGATTAGGTTTTAGTACGGTAATCATTTTCTCAGTGCTATCGGAAAGGCCACAAGCACCTTTTGCATGACAAGCCGAACAAGCCGATTGGCTTATAATACACACTGTTACTTCATCCGAGTTAATTTCCTGCACCCTACCAAGATGATCTACAGTTTTAGTACTTTTAGTCATTTAGTATTAGGTTGAAAATTGAGTACAAAAATAATTACTTTAATTGCCGATAGCAATCAACTGCATTGAAGTTTTTAATTTAGAATAAGTATGAATAAGTAAAGTTTAATGAATTAATGCAATTAGCTTGTTGATAAAAGCCATATATTTATGTACGTATAACCCTAAAATGAAATAGCAATGAAAAAAACATCAATCGCCTTTGTTCTGCTATTATCATGTTCAAGCATATTGAATGCGCAGATAGAGACCTTTAATCTTTCAACTTTTAAACTCCCTTACACTAAGTATGAAAGTCTAATTCTTAATTTTGGAGGGAACAACAAAAACCAAATTGAAAACTGGAAAGATTCTTCAGACTATTTTTTCAATCAATCTAACTTCTACTCACAAGCAGCACTTAGCGGCACATACAATCTTCAGGTAAATACTCCAAATCAACAATCATCATACTCCATTAGCTCATACATACATACAGTCGTATCCTTTTGATAAAAATACTCGTAATTATAATGATAATTCCAGAGAAACTGAAAGGAATAGTCAATTATCCTATGGTATTGCTGGATCTACAAATAACAGAATTTACTTCAACGAAACCTTATTTATCGAACTCATACCTTCTATAAATCTTCATCAATATAACCAAAAGTATAAAAGTATAGATGAATATCCTTCGGGTGAAAAACAATACGAAAATACAAATAGGCCTAAAGGTTTAAGTCTTTCTTCATCGTTTGATATTGGCCCAGGTTACGGACGAATTGAACCGATAAATGATGCTCAAATGGCACTTTTCATCCTAAAAGATTTAAAAAAAGAGAGCAGACTAAAAAAAGAGCCAACGCATGAAGAGATTTATCTTCTAGCTGAGCTGATATCGAAGCAAAAAAGGCAACGCTTTTTTGATAGTCGCCATAGGGTTATATCAGAAGTCAAAGCAATTGACTCACTCCTTATGTCGATGAAATTGGTTGATCAAACAGATGCAACCTATTTCACTACTATTTACGATAATTGGCTATACTCCAACAACCCTAGCAGGAGTGCTGGTTTCCGGGTTTCATTTGGTCCTTCGGTAAGGCATCAACTATCTAACTCGTCAATATCCAATGAACACATCTATTATGAATTGAACTACACAAACAAAGTTGAATCATCATCCAAAGGATCTATGCTATTTTATGGTGCTTGGGCAAATGCAACCTACGAAAAGCCTATTAATCATAAATGGCAACAAACCCTTTTTGCCTCTGCCAAATACTTATGGTCGGTTACTAAATTAACTCAAAATGATGACCCTCAGAATAAAAGAAATCAAGACGATTTTATAGTTAACCTTGGTGCTTTTTGGGGCTACTATCCAAACACTCGATCCTATTTAGACTTTGGTGTTAATGGGGTATGGCAAAAAAGTGATAGCGATAGAGATTATCTTCCAATTAACAACAATATTGAAGATAAGGTTGAGTATGAACGAGCATTTGTTGGCACAAGTTTTAATGGTTACTACTATTTCTCACCCCAATTTAGGATGTCATTAAACGGAACGATAAACTATAACTTTATCAACTCTGATGATTTTAATTTAATTTACCCGCCTTCGTCAGGCTTTACCTTTGGTTATGTTAAGGCAAACACGCTTTCAATTAGTTTCTCTGTTGGGCTCAGCTACGCATTCTTTTAATCATCTATATCGTTAACTATAAGGAGGATATTTAAAAAGGTATTAATACACTTTTTAAATATCCTCCTCTTTATTGTCCTAATCAATCTTCGATCTTAATGGGTGACTTAAGCCTTTCCAACTATTTATTCTACCTCTTATACTCCCAACCTTAATGGGCGATTCAATGTAAACGGGTACTCTATTAAGGTCATCGCTAACCCAAACGAAAAGATATTGTCCTTCCTTAAATACATCCCCAGCAATTAACTCCACTCTAAATTTAAGGGTATTGAACTCTCCAACACCTCTCACTTTCCTAGTCTCCCTTTTCAGGTAGGTGTATTTAACCTTGTAAATTTCCTTGTCGAGTATTACGCTAACCTGGTAACTAGCCAAGGGAATTGCTTTAGAAAAATCAAGGTTTCGGGTTATGTATATGGCTGTTACCACATCAACCGTTTCTGGCTCAACAGGAATGGTATAAAACTGGTCTTCTCCTCCTCTACGCTTAATTCGAGCATTCACCTCATTCCGTTCCCAATTAAAATCGTATTCGTTTTCTTTTGTATATCCGCCCTCGTTAATATCGCGGTTAAAGCGAATAGGGATTAGTGTTGAAGGCTCAACCCACGACTCATATACATCGCGAACCTTAAAAAACCAGTCGTAAAACGGATACGAAGTACCAAATACATTGAGATGCAATAAGCTTGTTGAATTCAGCGTATCGGGTAATACCTTAAAGCGCGCCTCTCCAACATCGGTCCAAATAAAAAGCCAGGTGTAGCTCAAAACATAAGTAATCTCCTCCCCTGCCGAAAAGGCATGTGATATATTATCGTTTGGAGCCACCTGCGCTTTTGCTGAGATTAAGCTCACAAATGAGAGTACGCAAAAAAAGAGAACATGACTAAAAACCCTTAAAAAAGACTTGACCATATGAATACAAAACTTTAATTTAAAAAACAAAACTAGAAGTTTTTTTCCCATATTATGTTAGGTTTGCTAAATTTGTCCCTCAATATGAAATTCATACAATGAAATCCAGCATAAAAAAGTTTTTCTCACTAATCATACTTTCATTACAACGCCTTGGCCAAAAAAGGCTAATCCTAATTCTTAGCGGCGTTGTGGGTATACTTAGCGGTTTAGCGTCGGTAATACTTAAAAGCACAGTCCATTTAACCCGCGATGTACTCCAAAGAATAATGGAACAAGGAACACTTGGGTTTTTATACTTGGCGCTGCCAGGCATAGGCATTGTGCTTACAGTGCTTTACATCAGGTATTTTGTTAAAGATAAAATTGGTCACGGCATATCTCGAATTCTATACGCTATTTCGCGAAAAGGGAGCAAAATTAAGCGACACAACACATATACCTCAATTATATCGAGTACAATAACCATTGGATTTGGTGGCTCGGTTGGTGCTGAGGCACCCATTGTGCTAACAGGCGCTGCCATAGGTTCGAACATCGGACAAATGTTTAAGCTAAACTACAAAACCATAACCCTACTATTGGGTTGTGGCGCAGCAGCAGCAATTGCATCAATTTTCAAAGCTCCCATTGCAGGCTTGGTATTTACGCTGGAAGTACTCATGCTCGACCTAACCATGGGATCAATTGTCCCCCTTTTAATTGCAGCGGTTACAGCCACAACCGTATCATACTTTCTTGTGGGTAGGGACGTAACTTTTGCCTTTGAGATGATTGAACCTTTTGCGCTAGGAAAAATCCACTTATTTATTCTATTGGGAATATTTTGCGGCTTAATGTCACTCTATTTCACTCGAACTACCATGCGGGTCGAAAGTAGATTCTCAAAAATTAAAAACCCTTTTAAGAAGGTTGCCGTTGGAGGTGTTGTACTAGGTGTTCTTATATTCCTGTTCCCCCCGCTATACGGCGAAGGTTTTAATACATTGCAAGCACTAATTAATGGCGAGGCATTTTCCATTCTCGACAACAGTTTGCTATACACATTCCGTGATAATGCTTGGGTAATACTATTATCGTTGGCACTTATCCTTTTATTTAAGGTATATGCAATGGCTGCAACAACCGGAGCAGGAGGTATTGGCGGGATTTTTGCACCCACACTGTTTATGGGAGGTGTTGCTGGCTACTTTATGTCTAAATTACTGAACCATACCGTTGGCTCTGGATTAAACGAAAGTAATTTTACCCTGGTTGGAATGGCAGGAATGATGGCTGGCGTTATGCACGCCCCGCTTACGGCAATTTTTCTTATTGCTGAGCTAACAGGTGGCTATGGGCTTATTATCCCACTAATGATTACCTCAACCATTGCCTACCTAACCACTAGGTACTTTGAGCCGCACACAATTTACACTAAACGACTGGCTGCAGAGGGCGACCTTATTACGCACCACAAGGATAAGGCAGTACTCACGCTTTTAACCCTAGGTAAAGTGGTTGAGAAAGATTTCGTAGTTATTAACCCCAACGATACGTTAGGGAAACTTGTGAATGCCATTAGCCAATCGCAACGTAATATTTTCCCTGTTGCCGATAATAATGGTTTGCTGCTGGGAGTTGTTCTTTTAGATGATGTGCGTAAATTGATGTTCGACACAGATAAATACGAGAAGATTTTAGTTAAGGACTTAATGTCTATCCCCCCAGATCGAATTATTATTGATGAACCCATGGAAAAGGTTATGGAAAAATTCGAAGCAACTGGCGCATGGAACTTGCCAGTTGTTGATGATGGGAACTACGTCGGATTCGTGTCAAAATCTAAAATCTTCTCAGCCTATCGAAATGTGTTGGTTCAATTCTCCGAGGAGTAATGCTAGTTGGAATTGGATATCTCCTCTAGCTTCTCCAAGTTAAGCACATTTAGTGACTTGCCGCTAATCTTAATGATACCTTCAGCGTGAAACTCACTTAGCATGCGAATTACATTTTCCCTCGAAAAACCAATCATTTCTGCCATCTCAGAGCGACTAATGAGCAAAGTAAATTTATTCGCTTTATGCGTTTCTGAAGATAAGTAGACTAAAAGCTTCGCTAAACGTTCCCTAATATTGTTCCTCGATGCACTTTTTAGCTTATCAAGCAGAGGCAACACGAAGTTCAAGTTACCTTGCTCAATCACCGATAGCGCAAACTTGCTATTGGATTTAACTACCTCTTTAAATACATCAATTGGAACAAAAAGCACACGGGCATCGGTAAGAGTAACAACAGAAAACTGATACTTCTCAAAGGAAAGTACAACCGGAATACCAACAAAACTCTTTCCTTGAACAATATCAAAAATAAAGTTCTTTTTTCCCTCGTCGTTTTCAACCTTAACAAATCCATCAATTAAAAAAACTAAATGGTTGGCAAACTCTCCTTTTTTTATTACTGTTTCGCGTTTGCGGTAGTTTACCACAGTCGATTTTTGTAATATTTGGTCCAGCTCATTAGCCTTTAGCTCTCCTGAGAACCAGTGCCCTTCAACAGTCTGTTGTAAATTTTCGTAATTATTCATCTCGCTACAATATTGAATTTGAAAAACTATACATAAATATACTAATATAACCTTATACGCATACATTTAAGTTGGTTGCAATGCCTTACCCATAATTGTGATTAACGATACACTGATCATGACAAAACCACTATAATGATTTGACGAACGGATTATAAACACACCCAACTTTTGGTCTAGCCCCCTATTAATCGGACAATTGTTACAGATGGTTATACAAACTTAC
>CALGIR010000056.1 GCA_937915475.1 uncultured Bacteroidales bacterium | reverse complement strand
AAAGTTACATCGGTACCATCCTCGGTGGACACAATATCAATAGAAGATATTGGTTGAGGTGTATAAGGACCATTAAAACCTTGATTTTGAAATGGAGTAAAAAACTCAGTGCCCAATCCATTTCTACCCTTAAGAGCCCAAATATCCTTGTTGTTCCTATTGTTCACCTCGTAGTAGGCAGTAATGGGAGCAGTAGAGGTTATATGTAGACCGAAGTTATTAATACCCTCTGGTGTTAAAGCTTTATTCTCTAACTGATTAACATCAACCGCACCTGCTACTGGCGGGTTACAAAGATCAACTATCCAACAATTCAAGTTTACCACTTGGAAATCGTATGGAGCTAATTCAACAATAATATCAGGGAAAATTGCAGGATCACCCGCAGGCATACTTATGGTTACAGTTGCCGCAAAATTGCTTGACGAAAACTTAAGAGAAGCAGGAACTCCTCCAACAGGAGAAGTTGAATGATTGTGTCCAATCGTTATATCGGGTACAACAAGCCAAAACTCAGTATCGGTTTGGGCTAAGGCACCACCAAACGACAATGCCGTAAGTATAACGCCCAACAAACCCGTCCTTAATGATTGGGGTAATTTCTTTAAAAAAGTTATTATAGGTACCATAGAATTTAGGAAAAAGCTAAAACAAATATAGTATTTAATCCTCTATTACGTATGATTCACCATAAAAGATATATGTTTTGTCAAAATATTGCTTAATTTTGAACTAGTTTGAACTAACAGCTGTAACTTTTTTTGTTACGATTATTGAAACCATATTAAAAACTAAACTCTGCTATTTAAATTTTCGTATAGCAGATGTATGGTTTTAAATATTCTCAGCTTTTAGGACTATAACAAATGGTTTAAAGTTTAAGTCCATTCGATAAGAGTAATGGAATATAATACACTCTATAACAATAAGACTTATACTATGAACCCGATAGAGTTAATGCTGTTTATATCATAAACAAATATTTCGTTCCTACACTATTAACCGTTGTACCGGAAATTGCTTAGATTATGAAAACAAATAATAGAAGGATCATAAGTTGGCTCCTTTACAGTACACTAACCATACTTCTGTCGTTAAGCGCAGCTGGTCAGGAATTTGAGGAACTATTTTACGAAGGATTTGAGAATGATGGAAAAATACCCTCGGGTTGGACCCAGCAATTTGTGTTTGGAAGCCGAACCTGGCGTTTCGAGAATGGAGGATACGCCCCATCGGGAGCCCCCACCTTTAGGCATCCGTCAAATGCATATGCTGGCAGCTACAATGCACTATTTCAAGACGAAAGCATCGGGGCAATTCGACGACTAGTTTCTCCCCAAGTAAATCTAGTTCCCAATGGGGCTGAAACCATAAAGCCAACCCTAACCTTTTGGCACGCTCAAGATTCTTGGGGTGGGGCTACAGATGAACTGAAAATTTACTACCGCAGATCGAGTTCTGATGGCTGGGTATTAATTGAGCATTACTCCTCAACCACAACGAACTGGACACATAGAGAGATTCTACTCCCCGACGATGCCAAAACAGAAACATGCCAAATTGCTTTCGAAGGAATATCGAACTGGGGCTGGGGTGTTTGCGTTGATGAGGTTCGGATAGAAGAAAGAGGGAAGCTCGATCGCAAGGTTGAATATTTTGAGTTGAAACAAAAATCGGGCACCATCCCCTCAGGTTCTACAATAAATCCGTTTGGCCATATTTTAGCTTTAGTCTCGGGCAACAACCTAGAGATACCCCTTAATTCGATAACCATCAACTATACAGGCACAAGCATTGCAGATATTGATCAGCTAACCGTATATCATACTCGAGACTCGATATTCTCTGTAACTTCAAAAATACCAGCCGATATAAACATTTCAGGAAACGAAATTACCATAACCGCTCCAACATTTAACCTACGAACGGGGAACAACTATATTTGGTTTACTTTTGATATTAGCTCAGAGGCAGACCATGGCAGTACCGTTGATTTTAATTTAGCGGCTAATTCGGTTTTACTTGGCGATAAAACATTTCCTGCCACAGCGCAAGACCCAACTAATACTGCAACCATTCATGAGTCACTGGTGTACACCAATTTTAGCGATGGTAATACTTGGGCTAAAACTTCCCTATGGGAAATTGGTGAGCCCGAGGGGGGAGGGATTTACGACCCTAACTATGCGTTTTCGGGGGCTAATGTATTAGCCACCAATCTAACTGGCAATTATCCTCCAAGCATAACCAGTGATGCATCCGAAACGGCAACTTCTCAACCCATAAATGCAAAGTTCTACCAGAACCTCACCGTTAGATATAGGCGCTGGTTAAATATTGAGTATTTCGACAAAACAAGCGTTAAGCTTAGTAACAATGGTGGGGTAACTTGGCAAAATATCTTCCAAAATAGTACTGCTATTCTCGATAGAAACTGGCAACCCATATCTACCGATATAAGTCAGTGGGCAACAAGAAAAGAGGATATCCGAATAATGTTCTCAATGGATACAACCAACCAGCATACCGAGTACGGGGGTTGGAATATTGACAACTTTGCCATTACCGGCGAGTTTATTCACAGCGACGTGGGCATAACGGATGCGATTGCCCCAGTTCAAACCTGTGGGCTAACCAATGCCGAGGAGGTTAAGGTGATGCTTCGCAACTTTGGTGGCGCAACCGTTGATGTACCTTTCGATATTGGGTATTCATTGAATGGTGGTGTAACCTACGTTCGCGAGGCGTATAATACAACTCTGGAAAGCGAAGCCGACCAGGGAGGTGTTTATGAAGTGGAATACACTTTTGCCACCACAGCCGATTTTACATCACCTGGCTTAAAAAAACTTAAGTTCAGAACCTTCCTCGAAGGCGATCAGGATGCCAGCAACGATGAGTACGAAAAGACAATATATGTATTTCCAACGGTTGTGTACCCATACCAAACCTCATTTGAGAACAATGATGCATACTGGTATCCAAGTGGCATCAATAGTAGTTGGCAATGGGGAACACCCAAAGGAACAAATATTAAAACAGCATCAGATGGGAGTCGTGTGTGGGCAACTGCACTTTCAAAAGACTATAACCATAACGAGAAATCGTATCTCGAGAGCCCATGCTTCGATCTAAGTACTGCCGAAATGCCGGTGATTGCATTCGATTACATTATGCAGGTTGAGCAGGGGGCTGATGGGCTATCGCTCGAATATTCCATTGATGGGGGGGGTAGTTGGAATCTTTTACCAGCTCATGAGCATTACGTAAACAACTGGTTCGATACTCCTGAAGTTACTGCACTGGGCAGCGCGGGGTGGAGCGTAAACAAAGCAGAGTACGTTACAGTAAAAAACTTACTCCCCAGCGATGTTGTTGGAGTTAATGGGGTTAAATTCCGCTTTGTATTCGGATCAGACGGAGCCACTCGAGCCGAGGGTGTGGCTCTTGACATGATACGGGTTTACGAGTTGCCATACGATGTGGGCATTACGGAGCTGATATCGCCAACCAGCGCTTGCGAAATAGGCAAGGATGTTCAGCTCAAACTTAGGTTGAAAAATTTTGGCTACAGACCAATTCCTACTGGTTATGAGATTCCTATTAAGGTTAAGGTTGATGCGGGCATCATTAAGTCAGAGATTATTACGTATAGCGGTGTACTACCCCTAGACCAAAATTCAACTTTCGATTCTACTACTGTTAATACGTTCAATCTTTTTAGTGCAGGTAGTCATAATATTGTTGCCTATACAAATCTAAATATCGACGACGATACCATTAATGACACCCTAAAAACTACTGTTGAGGTGCTGGGTATGCCCGAGTTTACCTTAGGTCCGGATATTGGAGTTGAAGATTTTGATATACCAGTTACCCTAGATGCAGGTGTGGGATACACTTCCTACAGCTGGTACGAGTTACCCGATGAAATTACGAGTCTTGGCTCAAATCAAACTTTTGATGTTAATGCTGAGGGAGATTTTAAGGTTCTTGTTACCAAGTATATAAATGAGGAGCTAACCTGTGATGCTGAGGATGATATAAGAGTGATGCTTTCTACTAAGGATATGGGAGTGGTAGAAATTACAAACCTAATCAGTGCCTGCGAACACGATATGCCTATAAGGCCTGAAATTGTAATCCAATCATTCCGCGAGTCACCTTTTGATGGTGCCGAGACCATACCCCTAGTTGTTAAAGTTGAT
>CALGIR010000055.1 GCA_937915475.1 uncultured Bacteroidales bacterium | reverse complement strand
TCATGGGCAATATCAGTTTTCATACTATTTAGGATATCGCTCTTTGTAAGGGCTTTATTCCAAAACGAAACTTCATCCATACTCCCTTTGAAGTACTTGTCATAATACGATTTGCCTTTAGCCAGCCATACGTTAGTTCTTTCTACATTTCTGGGAATTTTAAGCGTGCCGTTTGTAACAGGTGCTCCATTGAGATAAATAGTAACATCACTGGTGGAACTACTGCCGTCAGTAGGATTGATTGTAAAGGCAACATGATACCATGTATTGGTAGTTACCACGTCAACATCGGTTGTTAATTTAGAAACAGTATAATAATTTACAATTTCAACCACTAACTTACCCGTCTCGCCATCGATACGTAGGAGTATATCATCAACAAGAGATGAACTTCCAGAACCTATTTGCATTATTCGGGCATTGTCTGTAAATGCATCCCATTTCACCCATGCTGCAAAGCTAAATCCTTGCGATAAATCGATGGTAGTTGGTAGTGTAGGAAAAGTTACATAGTCATTTACTCCGTCAAAATGCAGAGCGTTGACAGTTAGAGCAAACTCAGCCTCAACAACAACATCAGCAACTACATTCGCATCGGTACGTGGATTAACAGTTGAGCCATCACTCCATTTTACAAAATGATAACCCGCATTAGCCACTGCGGTAACGAGTGTTGCGTTGGTATTGTGATTAACAGTTTGAGATGTTTCTCCCTCTAATATGCCATTTGCACCTGCCGCGTAAGTTAAGGTGTAGGTTTTTACAGCAAACTCTGCTGCAATTGTATGTGCAGCTGCTACGTTCTCAAAGGTATAAGTTAAAACATTCCCTACGCTTACACCATCGACCAAAACATCAATTACGTTGTATCCCTGATTTGCTGAAATGGTAAATGTTACACTTTCGTTCTCAACAGCCTGAATTTCTCCGCTTGGTGATATTGACCCATTTTCGCCCGCACTTGCTGTAATGGCAATAGTTGTTGGCTGAGTAGTACTAAAGGTAGCACTAATTGTGTGGTTGTCGGTAATATTGCTAAAAGTATATGTATCACAAATACCAACACTCAAGCCATCAACAAGAACCGATGTAGTAAAGAACCCTGCAACTGGCGCAAGGGTGAAAGTATGCGTTGAGCCATACTCAACTGTTTGCTCACTTGCGGGAGAAATTGTTCCATTTCCGCCAGCTGTTACTGCAATGGTATAGGTGTTAATGGCAAACTCAGCTGTAAGAATAAGGTCAGACTTTACATTTGTATCAGTACGTGGATTATCGGTTGAGTTATCGCTCCATTTTACAAAGTGGTAACCATTGTTAGGTACTGCTGTAACGACTGTTCCATCGGCACCATGATTAACGGTTTGAGTTGCATTACCCGTGAGTGAACCGTTTGCACCTGCAGTATAATTTAATGCATAGGTGTTTATGGTAAACTTTGCAGTGAGAGTTACATCATGAGTTGGCATAATGAAGGTTTGGTTGCCTTCATGATCCACATTAATTGCAACCATCTTGCTTTCATGATTCGTTCTGAAAGCTCGTAAACTACCCTCAGTCAGTGCACAGTTTTCGGCAGGTATTGCGGTAATCGTTATCTCACTACCAGAAATTAATCTCTCGGTTGGAGATGCGTTTATCGTTCCATTGGCAACAGAAGTAACCGTAAGTGTTTGAATGGATGGATTATAACCTTCTACCCAATTCGATGTTATTCCTGTTCGTGCAAAGTTTTTTAGCTCGCCATTACGACCTAAAGTTGAAGCATCGTTTAGTGCGATTTCGCTACTGTTATTTCCAGCAGCTATTCCCTGGTTAAATTTATAGTATCCTATTAACTCAGTCTCCTCAGTGGCAATATCCGTTTTCATAGTATTTAGGATATTGCTCTTTGTAAGGGCTTTGTTCCAAAACGAAACTTCATCCATACTACCCTTGAAGTACTTATCATTAGTCCAATTACTCTTGCCCAACCAAACGTTTTCTCTCTCTATATTTCTGGGAGTACGAAGAGTCCCTTTTTTAAGGGCTATACCATTTACATAAATAGTGACCTCGCTGTTACTAACATCAATAGGATTAATTGTGAAAGCAACATGATGCCATTCATTCGTAGTGACAACGCCGTTATCAGTACGGATGTCATAATACGATTTGTTATTTACAACTTCAACTACTAATTGTTTATTAGTGCCTTCTGTGCGTAGAGTTATATTATCGAAATGATTATTTTCTCCATTGCCCATTTCCATAATACGAGCATGGGTTGTAAATTCATCCCATTTAACCCATGCTGCAAAGCTAAATCCTTGCGATAGGTCGGTGGTAGTTGGCAGTGTAGGAAAGGCTACATAGTCGTCAGTTCCATCAAAATGTAGGGCGTTAACGAATGGAGTAAACTCTGCTACAATTGTATGAGGAGCTGTAGCGTTCGTAAGAGTGTAGCTTGAAACACTTCCAACGCTTACGCCATCCTCCAAAACATCCTTGATATTATGGTGCTTATTGGCTGTAATGGTAAATGTAATATCTCCATTTTCAGCTACTGGAATTTCTCCGCTTGGCGAAATTAATCCATTGTCTCCAGCACTTGCTGTAATGAGATTTGTTGTAGGCTCAGTATCGCTAAAAGTAGCGCTAATTGTGTGGTTACCGCAAATATCATTAAAGTTATATGTAGTTGGAAGCCCAACACTCAAACCGTCCACCTGAACAGATGCGATAAAGAAACCAGCATTTGGCGTAATGGTAAAGGGAACATTTGAACCATGCTCAACTGGTTGTTGACCTGCGGGAGTTATTGTTCCATTTTCGCCAGCTGTTACTGAAATAGTGTATTTGTTGAGGGCAAACTCCGCCTCAACTATAATATCATCAGTAATAGCAGTGTCGGTACGTGGATTTTCGCTTACATCATCGCTCCACTTAACGAAGTGGTAATTGTCGTTAGCCACAGCAATAACGGTTGTTCCATCGGTACCAGATTCAACTATTTGAGATGCTTCACCAGTTATTGTTCCATTGGCATCTGCACTATACTCTATAGTATGTACGTTACATATGCTTATATCATCAATTGATAAATAAGTAGCATAGTTGTAGCCTTTAATTCCAATATAGTAAAAACCTGTTGCCGCAGGGCTAAATACGCCTGTAACTTTCTGGTAATCGCCGTCGGTAATATTCTGGTTATTCACAATCACATTTGTCATAGCACCATAATTGGCCTCTACGCCGTAGGCAACGGTAAGCTGGGCATTAGAGTTTCTATCTTGCCGGGCGTACATGGTAAAACTATAACTTTTTTCAGCTTGTAAATATGCTGGTTTTGGGGTAAACAGCCAGTCCGTATTACCATAATATAAATAAGCATTCCAATTGCCAGTACGTGGTTCCCTATTGTAACTGATTTGGGTATTGTTAGCCTCCCAACTACGGCTGCCGTCTAACGATTGTTGCAACCAACCATTCAATGTGCCATGAACATGCCCTATTTCAAAGCCTTCAAAATAAGGGAGTTCCAGGGGGCTGGAAACCATTGTTGTAAACAGAGCCTCGTTATTTGTATCATCACCATCGTTAGCAGCTATTACAGTTGCACTAATAGCATATTCTTTGAACTCGCTAAAATCGAAGGAGCCAATGGTTATCTCTTCACTTTGTCCACAGGCCAAAGTGCCAGACCAGTCGAATGGTGTTTGAGGTTCTCCATCAACGGACCATTGTATTTGTGCGGAGCTTAAAACATGGGCGCCTTTGTTTTTAAGATTTACCTTAACTATATCTACACCTGTAGTCCAAAGTGAATCTTTCGGATAGGAAATATTTCTTAGCTGAGCATCATCTTCAAGTAACTCTACAATAAAGATATCATCAATTGATAAATAAGTAGCACTAGAGCTTTCCCCTTTTATTCCAATATAGTAAAGACCCGTTGCCGTAGGACTAAACGTCCCTGCAACCTCCTGATAGTTATCATTAAAAGCAATATTTACATTTACAACCGAATTTACCATGGCGCCATAATCAGCCTCTGTGCCATAGGCAACGGTAATCTTAGCAGAAGCAGTTTTGTCTTGCGTAGCATACATCGAAAACTCATAGGTTTTATCAACTTGTAAATGCACTGGCTTTAGGTTAAACATCCAGTCCGTATTAAAACTGGATAAATATGCATTCCAATTGCCAGTACGTGGTTTCCTATTATAATCGGTTTGGGTAGTGTTAGCTGTCCAATTGTTGCTGCCATTTAACGATTGTTGCCCCCATCCGGTGATGTCTTGATTTTGGACATTCCCTATTTCAAAGCCTTCGAAAAAAGGAAGACTTTCGGACGTGGTAACCGTTGTTGTTAGTAATGCCTCGTTATTTGTGTCATTACCATCATCAGTAGTTACAACAGTTGCATTAATAGCATATTCTTTTAGTTCGCTAAAATTGAAGGAGCCAATGGTTATCTCTTCACTTTCTCCAGAGGCTAAAGTGCCCGACCAGTCGAATGATATTTGAGATTCTCCATCAACAGACCATTGTATTTGCGCGGAGTTTAAAACATGGGTGCCTTTGTTTTTAAGGTTTACCTTAACGCTGTGCTCTCCCACATTCCATGTTGAGATGCCTGGATAATAAATACCCGTTAACTGGGCATCATTCTCAAGTAATTCTTCAATAGAGATATCATCAATTGATAAATAAGTAGCATTGTTGCGGCCTTTTATTCCAATGTAGTAAAAACCTGTTTCCGTGGGGCTAAATAGCACTGTAATTTCCTGATAATTACCGCAACTAACATTCCTTGCATCTACAATTGTATGTACCATTGCGCCCTCATTAAAATCTGTACCATAGGCAACGGTAATCTGGGCAATAGAGCTTTGGTCTTGCCTAGCGTACATCGTAAATTCATAGGTTTTTTCTGCTTGTAAAAGTGCTGGTTTTGGGGTAAACATCCAGTCCGTATTATAGCTGTTTAAATATGCATTCCAATTGCCGGTACGTGGTTTCCTATTATAATCGGTTTGGGTATTATTAGCTCTCCAATTATTGCTGCTATTTAACGATTGTTGCCACCATTCACTGATGTCTTTATCTTGTACATTCCCTATTTCAAAGCCTTCGAAATAAGGAAGTTCTAAAGAGCCAAAATAGGTTATAGCTTTCGATATTGTATTGTTATATGGGTTTTCATCGCCGGTGAGAACCACGGTTGCTTCAATGCTGTAATCGTTAGGCGTAGTAAAATCGTAGCCTGTAGCAATAGTAACCTGCTCACTAGCCTCCTGAGCAAGTGTGCCTGTCCAGCTGTATGTAGATGGGGTGCTCCCATTGATTGAATAATTGATATCGCAAGTGGTTAAATCAGTTGTACCTATATTTTTTAACGTTACCACAATATCATGATTACCAATATAGCCAGATTTGTTTTCAATAGATGTTATTGTAGCATCTAAGGCGGGTGCAAATACTGTAGGGCCGACAAAATCATCCAGTGACAAGAAATATTCGTTTGTTGAAATAGCCTGTATAGCAACATATACCTTTTGTCCAATATACGCCGACAGGTCATATTCATATTTTGTTGCCCCTGTAGGTGGCTTAATATTTTCTGCCAATACCACGGTAAAGTCCTCTTCTGCAGTACTTGTAGTTGAGAGTTTAACATTAAAAGCATCTGGCAAAGATGCATGGGCATTCCTGGCATAGAAAGAGATTGTATCATTCTCTTCCGTAGGGGCAAGATAGGGTGTAATTAGCCAATCATTATGCGCAGTTTGCCCGTAGCGAATATAAGCCGAGGCAACTCCATTAATAGTATACGTAGAGGATGTAGTTCTTTCCCATCCATAGGGATCCCCCTTATTAATAACCGTCCAACCTTTGGGTGGAAATAGTTCATCCTCGAAGCCCTCGCTCAGGTTTTGAGCGAACAGGTTTAAAGAGATTTGAGCAATGAGCAACATTGCCAGAAAAGTAAAAAGTTTTTTCATGATTGCTTTAGTTTAAAAGTTGGTGTGGTGAAAATTTAGAGTTCATATAGTTTGAAAAGTGTTGAATTATCAAGATTTTGGTTTTGCAGTAATTCGGAATGGATAGTTTATGTTTCATGCGTTAAATATTTGATTTGTAGTTAATAATTTCGGATGTTAGGTTGCTTAGTGTTGGGTTCGCCTGTTTAATATTGTGCATTATCGATTGTATAGAGAGACTCTCGAGAAGACGTTTGTGTGCCAAAGCATTGAATGGACTGCTGAAACTGCGGTTGTAAACCAGTTTTTCTGTTATATCAAAATTGCTGGACTGTTTGGACAGATTAAAGGATAATCCAATATTCAATTCCTTCGATATATTATTATAGAGAATGTAAACCCAATATAATGGGGCAGGGTCTACTGAATTATCATTCTGTTTAAAAGCTTGATTTGCCATAAATACAAATTATGGCGCAATTGTACAGTTTAGTTACTAGATCCGTGTCCCACTGGTGATAAATTAAGTCCCACTGAAGTAATCGCCTGATACAAAATAGGTTAAAAGGGTGTTTTTTTGTGATTTTTTAACTGTTTTGGATTTTGGTTGACGCTACTGTACGACTCTGTCGTGAGGTAACCAAGAAAAGAAAGGGTTATTAGTACTTAAGCCACACGATGCAACCGAGGACGAAGGACGAGCTCAGCGTAGCTAATCGTGCGGCAGCATGGGATGGGCGGCAGCAGTAACTTACGAAATAACCTTTTTGCTTTTCTGTTTGGAGATATTACGGAACTCGGAGGGTGACATTCCATAGTAGTCGCGGAATAGTCGAAAGTAAGTGGAACGGGAGTTAAAACCTGATTCTTCGCCTACAGCATCAACTGGAAGTTGAGGAGTATCAATAAGCAAGTTACCGGCGTGCACTAACCGAATTCGGTTAATATATTCGGTAATAGTCATTCCCTTTGCACACTTCTTAATGGCAATGCCCAAATAGGTAGCATTGGTTCCCAGCATTTCGGAAAGTTCCTTGCGTCCTAATTTGTGGTTGGTAAAGGATTTCTTTTCGGCGAACAATTTATTGAGTTCACGGAATAGTGCCTGCTCTTTACTTAGCGAGCCTTCAGGAGCATGTTCAAGAGTTTTCTCAACCTGGTTTTCGGCTTGCTGAACTCTTCTAATCTTTTCGTATAAAACCTTGTTCTTGCGATTTAATCGGGTGGTGTAAAATATATACCCCACGAGTAACAAGACTAAAGAGAGACTTATTATAAATAAAATTGTTAGCTGTGATTTCGAAATTTTCTTTTCTAATATCAATTGGTCCACTTCATACATAGTACGTAGCTCGTCGAGTTGAGCGGCCATATCGAGGTTGCGAAGCGAATCTTTAGCAGCCATTACATACTCGTAAGTTAGAGCAGCATCCATTCCTTTGCCAGCTTTACGCAGTATGCGCGCTTTGTTTTCTAACACAGTTAGCGCACTTACGCTATCGCCAAAATCAATTACTCTTTGGTAGTTTGTATCAGCGCAAGCAATGGCTTTATCGTAATCTCCTAAATGCTCATATAGTCGGGTTTGAATATGCAGCAGCTTAAATTGTGATACCATACCACGTCTCTTGGCAAGTTCCTTAGCAATATCCATATACTGCTCGGCTTGGGCGGTATTACCTGTTTGAAAGTGAGCAACTGTAAGGGCCAAATAGCAGTACATATAGCGGCCATTGAGCATTGGCGTTAACCCGCGCTCTTCGGCTCCGCGCTTGTAATCGTCAATGGTGGTTTTCCACTTCTCAGCCACAGCGAGCATTTGGGTATATTTTTGATCAGCATCGAGCGTTTCGCATAAAACATTGTAGGTGCTTAGTAGTAGGCTAATATCCTCTTCCTTGGTTAGCCGTTCAACTGCCTCGTCGAAGGATTTTATGGCCAAATCGTAACGTTGCAGCGTTTGGTATATTATTCCAAGCGAATGTGACGACACACCCAAGCCATAATTGTTATTACGGTCCTTGGCATCGTCGTACATTGATTGGGTCTCTTTAAGTGCAGACTGGGTTCTATCAGCATACAGCAAACTCTCAATTTTTGCCTCCCAGCTGTTGTAGTAGTAATCCCATTGCCCGTGTTGTGCCATAAACTTAAGATGGTTTGGCAACACCTTTTCAAGGCTGTCGAGCATGTTGTAGTTGTAGAAGCAAAAAACTTGCTTAACGCGAGCCTGTCCTTCATAATCGGCATTTCCTTGCCGAGCAGCCTCGGTACGCAAATCCTTGAGTGCTGCAAGCTCTCCCTGAATATCATCGCCCATGGCAATCAGGGTATAAATGTCGATTAATGCTTGTAAACGAGCCTCTTCTTTAAGAGTGGGAAGGGTTTTTTTAATGGAATCTTGAGGGGTTTGTATAGTTGCCTTTGCGCTGTTTATGCCTAGGGACAAAAACAAAAAAAGCAAGAAACCGATTCCTGCAAATATCTTTTTAGTCATGCTTTACTTCAGATAAAATCCAATCGCCAATTAAATCGTCAAAGGTAGGTAAACGAAGTTAAGGCATAACATTTATACTTAATAATCCTTTTATAGTTTTCAACACGTTAATTAATCGACAATTAGACGTGTTTTTATATCAACTACATTCTTCTAAAATTGCTTGCAGGCTGCTGCTTATATACTTAACTAATAATTGGTGCTCTTTGGTACCAACAAAAAAGCCCTAGCAATTTGCTAAGGCTTTTTTTGCGGTCCGGACGAGACTCGAACTCGCGACCCCGTGCGTGACAGGCACGTATTCTAACCAACTGAACTACCGGACCAGTGCTTTAAAGAGCGTGTCTTTGTTTTTGACGGTGCAAATATATGTGTTATTTTTATCACATGCAATACATTTACATAAATAATTACTGTTTGAAGAAGCTAAAATGCACATTCCCATAATTGCGTGTTTGCCAATATCCATCAAGTTCCGAAAGGTCAATGCGTTTGGAGTGCTCAACGATTAGCCAGCCATCTTTATTAAGTAGCTTGTTTTTTAAAACCAATTCCGGAATTTGTTCAATGCCCTTAAATTCGTATGGTGGATCGGCAAAAATAATATCGAATGATATCTTACAGGTCTTGAGAAATTTGTAAGCATCGAGCCTAATGGGTACAATTTGGGTGAAATTAAGCTCATGCTGAACCTTTAGGATAAATTGAAAATGGGCAATGTTCGTTTCAACAAGATGAATACTTTCACAGCCCCTAGAGGCAAATTCAAAGCTAATGCTTCCTGTTCCCGAAAAAAGATCCAGTACAGCAATTTCTTCAAAATCAAAATGATTGTTAATGATATTAAATAGTCCTTCTTTAGCTATATCTGTTGTTGGACGTGCTTTGAAACTTTTTGGGGGCAAAAAAACTCTTCCTTTGTGCTCACCGCTAACTATACGCATAGCGATTGGCTGAATAGGTTTGCATAGCGGATTTTGTACTTCTCAATTAAGTAGCTAAAATCGCTTTGTACTATTGTAGAATTGGGAGAAATATTCTTAAAGAAACGTTCAATAAGTACTTCTAAGCCGGCTTTTTTATCGTATTGGCCAAGTATGCTAATAACCGTGTTGGATGGGCTATAACCTAAACCTTTGCAAAGGTTTAAAAGATGATAGGTAATATCATCAATTGATTTGATATCAAGGGTTCCACAATGCTGAATCTTTTTACCATGTGATGCAATAACCACCCCAAAATCATTGGCAAGGGATAGTGTAATTGATCTATCCTTTTCGTTTTTTATTGAGAGTAGGTGGAGTTGTATTATAGAATCGCAGAATGCAACTATTTTCGAATCGCTTTGTACTTTAAACCAACTCGTTACAAGCAAAGAGGGAATACTAAATATTGAAACGGAGTCGTTGGTTGAACTATTGTACCTAACCTCATCAAGATCTTGTATTTGTGCGGTTAACGATAGCAACGTTTTTGCTTTGTTTGGCACAAATAGATTTTCAGGGATAAGGGCAAAACCTTTTGACTCGTAGCTGAAAATAACTCTCTTAAATGATTTTGAAACCCACTTATAGGTATTGGTTATGAAAGCAACCTGTTCGGGCCAATCATTTGGAGAAACAGTAGGATGATTGAATGCACAGGAAGCCAGTCCAATAAATAGATTTCGAGTGAGATCCTTAATACAAAGAGAAAATCCACCCAGGGAGACCTGAATGGATAACTCGTATGTTGCCGTTCGGTCTGGGTCAAAGGTCTCGTCAAAAAACTCTAGTTTTTGCATAGCCTTTTCTTTCACCCTATTCCCAGTTTCCTGAATTATTTGTAGCCTCGGTAAGCGAGCCAACCTGAAGACCTGGGAAACGCTCAAGTTTCCTTCTTAAATCGTTCATGTTAATTACAAGTTGCCTATCAAGCCCTTTAAGTAGAACATCATTGTGGACTTTTGCCTCAAAAACTTTAATGGTAAGCCCCGAACCAGTTTTTAGTACGCCGGCACCCATTTCAAATTCTTTGCCTCCTGTGTAAGGCACGAATCTTAGCGAATCAACAGGATAATTCTTAGTGAATATACTGTCAAGTACTCTTATCTTAACCGTATCGCGATAAACTAAACCTTTGGCAACTGCAACAGAGTCGTCCATAGATCCAATTTGCCTTACAACTTTAAACGAATCGTGCTTAACAAAATTGATAAGCGTATCGAAACTGCCTGTGAACTTTTCGTTTTCTGAGCGAAATGCCAGCTGAGCTGTTCTAATATCTTTTAACCTGTCTATGGTTTTACTATATCTCTTATCCTTTTCGTGGTTAAAACGAATTGGATTCATTATGCTTTCATATATAAAGTATGAAAGAACAGCTATGGCTATTAGAAGCACAATTTGATAAACCGTTTTCATTTTGCTAGATTTAATTTAAGTTTACCTGCAAATTTAGAAACAAAAATTAATTTTCACTAAGGCACAGCGCTTTATTATAACATTTAATGAAAAAAGAAACCATAAATAGTTTGTTGGTAACAAATCTAGGCTTTGAACTTACTAAAAGCCAGGAAATTACTGCCGATTTACTTTCTTCTTATTTTCTCGATAGAACTGACAATCATATTTTTCTTCTGAGAGGGTATGCCGGTACGGGCAAAACATCCATGATTGCCTCGTGCGTTAAAACGCTATTGGCATGTAGAATTAAAGTTGTGCTATTGGCTCCAACGGGCAGGGCAGCTAAAGTGCTTGCTAAATATTCAGATTATCCTGCATTCACGATTCACAAATGGATTTATCGTCAGAAATCGCAAAAGGATGGTTTCGGAGCCTTTGTACTAAATAGGAATATGAGTAAGAACACCATTTTTATTGTTGATGAATCGTCAATGTTAAGTAATACAATTGCAGATAGTTCAGAATTTGGGTCGGGTCGTCTGCTCGATGATTTGCTAACATTTATCAACGATGGCGAAAACTGTAGACTTATTCTAGTTGGCGATGATGCCCAACTTCCTCCAATTAGGCTTGATGTTAGTCCAGCGCTGAATAGCAGAGAACTAGAAAGTTATGGTTATGCTGTAACTGAGGTTATTCTTAGTGAAGTGGTTCGTCAGGCTCAAGACTCGGGGATTCTCATAAATGCCTCGCAAATTAGAGAGTTTCTTGATGAGCATAGGGTAGGGATTCCGAAGTTTTCTCTTGTTGGGTTCGATGATGTTGTTAGGCTTTCGGGCACAGAACTTGTTGAATCGCTGGAGACTAGTTACTCGAGAGTGGGAGTGGAGGAATCCATTGTGGTTTGCTACTCAAACAAGAGGGCTAATAAGTATAACCAGGGCATTAGAAATCAATTGCTGTGGCGTGAGGAGGAACTATCGATTGGAGATTTGCTTATGGTTGTGAGAAATAATTATCACTGGACAGAGAAAGTTGAGAATATAAACTTTATCGCCAATGGTGATGTGGTTAAAGTGCTAAGAATACATGGATCAAATGAGTTACATGGTTTCCGTTTTGCTGAGGTTACCGTACAGCTAATCGATTATGAGGAACAAGAGTTGGATGTTATCATTATGCTTGATACCCTTAGTGTTGAGGGGCCTTCGCTTCCTATGGATAGGAGTAATGAGCTTTACCAAAGCGTGGCATTAGATTATGAGAATATTGTGAATAGGCGAAATAGGATGGCTAAAATAAAGTCCGATCCATATTTTAATGCTTTGCAAGTAAAATTTGCCTATGCCGTTACCTGTCATAAAGCCCAAGGCGGACAATGGAAGCATGTATATATTGATCAAGGATTTTTTAAACCCGAAATGATGACTAGGGAGTACTTAAGATGGTTATATACGGCCATAACCAGAGCAACCGAAAAAGTATTTCTTGTTAATTTTGATGGAGAGTTTTTTTATGAGGGCAATAATTTATTTTGATTTTTTTTACTTTAAATCCATTTTAACTCTCTAAAAGTATTGGTTTGTCTATAGTAACTATGGGCTATTTCCAAAAAATTACTACATTTAGCCTATTCATAAATACATTAAGGCACTATGAAAATCAAGCGTTCAATAAGGCAGAAGATTATACTTTATATACTTTCTGTTTTTGTGGTATCTTTTGTGGCATCAGTGGCCTATATTGTTGTTACATCGCGTAAATCAATTCTTAACGAAACTGTTGAGAAAACAAGTTTTATTGCAAAGAATTCTGCCACCGATATCGAGAAATTCTTCGAGAGCAATTTGAGTATTACGCGCACGTTATCTCAAGCTTTCTCAATATACCAAACGATGCCAGCAGACCAGTGGCAAAAGTTGTTCTTGGATATGTATTTACCAGTTATAGAGGCCAACGAGCACGTTTATATTATTTGGGATAGTTGGGAGTACTATGGATATATTCCGAACTATACAAAGGATTATGGTCGAATTCTAATGTTTATTCTTCGGGATGGTGATAAATATGAAATCGCTATAGAAGAGCGAAGTTTGGATGGTGACCCAGAGATTTATGATGTCTTTAAGGAAAAGAATCAGGATGATATTTGGGAGCCCTACCTTGATGTAGTGGAGGACGGAGGACGTGAGTCGAGATTGATGACAACCATTGCATCTCCAGTACAAGTTGATGGGAAGTATATGGGGATGGTCGGCCTTGATGTAGAACTAACAGCACTTCAGGAACTAGTTGAAAGCGTTGGAATTGTTGAAGGGGGATTTGCTTTTCTGGTCTCCCCAGAAGGTGTAATTGCTGGGCATCCCAATGGCGAGTTAATATCAAAGAACATTGAAGAGGTATTTCAAATTGAGACAAAAGAACACAGATTACACAATCGCATTCGAAAAGGCGAAGAGTTTTATTTTTCGCGTGGAGACAAACAGGGGAATAATCATTATATGTTCTTTTCGCCCATTACGGTTAAAGGGGTATCCAAATCATGGTCGCTAGGCATTTCTGTACCGTATAACCAAATAATGCGCTCAGCAAATCATACGTTAACCGTTTCATTAATAGTTGGAGTTGTAGTCCTAACCATTGTAATCCTGCTACTAGTTTTCATCTCAAATAGCCTCACCAAACCAATTGTCAGCATTACAACTACGCTTAAACGTATGGCCGATGGCGAAATATCATCAAAAATGGAGCTTACAGTAGATTCTGGCGATGAGGTTGAGGAGATGGCCAATGCGCTTAATCGATCTATTGAAGGACTGAATAATAAGACAGAATTTGCCCTCGACATTGGTAGGGGGAAACTTGATAGCGAACTCGATTTACTGAGTGAACAGGATATTCTCGGTCAATCTTTAATTGATATGAGAAATAGCCTAAAGGATGCCAGTGATGAAGAGGTGAAGCGAAAGGAGGAGGATAGAAAAAGGGCATGGGTTAACGAAGGATTAACCAAGTTTGCTGATATCTTAAGGCGTAATAACGATAAAATACAAATCCTATCGGACGAAATTGTAAGTGATTTGGTTAAGTATTTAAAGGCTAATCAGGCGGGTTTATTTCTTCTTGAGGAGGAAGATAGGAATGATATCCATTTCATGTTAACATCAGCTTATGCCTGGGACAGGAAGAAGTTTCTAAACAAAAGGATAGAATTTAGCGAAGGGCTTGTAGGAGCCTGTGCTATGGAGAAGGAAACCATTCAGCTCACCGAAATTCCTGACGATTATGTGGAGATAACCTCTGGTTTGGGTAAGGCAACACCAACCTACATTGTTCTAGTACCACTTAAGCATGAGGAAGATGTGTTGGGTGTTATCGAAATAGCCTCATTTCGTAAGTTTGAGCAATTTGAGGTTGAATTTATTGAGCGCATAGCCCAGAGCATAGCTTCTACCATTCTCTCGGTAAGAATTAATGCAAGAACACGGGCTCTTTTAGAGCAATCGCAACAGCAAGCTGAGGAGATGTTGGCCCAAGAGGAAGAAATGCGCCAGAATATGGAGGAGCTTCAGGCTACACAAGAAGAAATGAGCCGAAAGGCTCAAGAACAAAAACAGAGGGAGGACGAGCTGAGGGAAGAGTTTGAAGAAAAAATAGAGAACCTTGAGCAAGAAATTAAGAAGCTGAAAAAGAAGAAGTAGACTTTGGGTGAATAAATACACTTAAATGGGGTGTTTTGGGAAAACCAATTCACCCCTTTTTTTGTGTGCAAAAGAACAAAATATGTACAAATGGTGTTTAAGTGGTAAATATTGGCATGAAAATTTTGTTCTTATTCTGGGCACTTACTGCACAGTTTATGGTATTGGCCAACAACAATGATGATAAAATATTACAAACAATGAGTACAGATAATTTTGAGGTGGCAACGCTTGGTGCTGGTTGTTTTTGGTGTGTTGAGGCTGTTTTTCTGAGAATAAAAGGGGTTCATAAGGTAGAATCTGGCTATTCTGGCGGAAAAATTCCAAATCCAACTTACAGAGAGGTGTGCTCTGGGCTAACGGATCATGCAGAGGTTATTCAGGTTACCTTCGATCCTAATATCATAAGCTATGCAAAAGTATTGGAGGTATTCTTTAAAACCCACAATCCTACATCATTAAACAGGCAGGGTGCCGACGTTGGTACGCAATACAGGTCGGCTATATTTTATCATTCTCCTCAACAGTTGCAAACGGCAAAAGAGGTAAAGGCACTGCTTGATTCTGAAGGCATTTGGAAGGATAAAATTGTAACCGAGATAACTCCTTTTGATGTATTTTATAAAGCGGAGGATCATCACCAGGCATATTTTAAGAACAATAAGAGGCAACCCTATTGCCAAATGGTTATAGTTCCTAAACTCGATAAACTTGAGAAAGCGTTTAAAGATTACCTAAAGGATTAATCGCTAAAGCGTGAATGTTTGCTACCTTTGCCTCCAATTTTTTAAAATATTGTTGGGATGAGATTGAAACGTTTTGCGCTAATTACATTATTATTTGTATTTGCATTAACTGCTTGTACTGTTTCAAAACAGCTTAAGCAGCTAAATATTCAGGCACAGCATCAGTATAAAGAAGGTAACTATGCTGAAGCATCCAGTCTTTATGGCGAGATTATCAGCATAAAAGCAGGGCAAGGGAAAGATGCAGAAGCCAATGTTTACCAAAATGCCGGAATAGCGGCATTGTATGTTGATAAGGTTAGCGATGCCATAAACTACTTGGAGAAGGTTAAAGAACGCTCATCGGCAAATGCTCAAACGTATTACTATATCTCAAAAGCATACCTGAAGGTTGATAACCTGTCGCGGGAAATCATTAACCTTGAGGAGTTTACAATGATGTACTCTGATAAGGAAGAGATTGCCGATGTAAACGGCCAGCTTTTTATGGCATATGTGCGTAGTGAGAATTGGGATAAGGCTTATACGCAATGGGCATTGCTTAGCAGCAAGCAGCAAGAGGAAGTGCTTACTATTGAAGGATACGTTAAGGTAGTTCAGCATTTAGGGTACACCAATGAAGTTTTACCCCTAGTGAAAAAGTTGCTACAAAGTGATTCGAAGAATGTTTTGGCGCTTGAGGTTTTGGCGCTGCATTACTATAATCTGGCCGAGGATAGCTATCAAAGGGAGATGAAAGCCTACGAGAAGAACAGAACAAACAGGCAATACAAGCAGTTGCTTGCCGCATTAAAGGTTATTAATAAAAATTTTAAAACCTCTAGCGATTACTTTGAAAGTCTCTATAAGTTGAAGCCTGAACCTAGATTTGCAAACTATTTAGGGAACATTTACTCCCGTTTCGAAAATAAATCGAAGGCTAATTACTACTATGGGAAAGCAGAGCAAAATTAGGGTATAGCTATAAGAACTTTTCAATTCCTGGATAGCTATATTTCTGCCTAGCGATGTCCTCTGGAAAAACAAAGTACTGAATAATGCCTTCGGTGCAGATGACACCTTTTTTGTTGATCAGTTGCGTTTTGATGTTGGCCAAACCTTTCTCAAACCAATCAATTTTGGCGGTTAACCTTATGGCTCCAGCGGTTAGCAATACGGGTTTGTGGTATCGAATTTGCATTTTTGCAGTAACTCCCCCAGTTTTTAGGATTGCATAAACTGCCCAGCTGGCTATCTCATCAAGCATGGTTG
>CALGIR010000054.1 GCA_937915475.1 uncultured Bacteroidales bacterium | reverse complement strand
TATTTACCCGCTTTTAGCTTCTTAGCGCATTCTGCAAATGCATCAACGGTAAGTTTCACATCATCAAGGGTGTGGACAGCCGTGGGAATAAGCCTTAGCAAAATTTGGCCTTTGGGGATTACGGGGTAAACCACTATTGAGCAGAAAATATTATAGTTTTCTCTAAGGTCGAAAACCATATTGGTTGCCTCTGGAATATTCCCTTTCATGTAAACGGGTGTAACGGGCGACTCGGTTTTACCGATATCCAGTCCTGCCTCTTTTAGTCCTTTTTGTAGTGCATGCACAATCTTCCAGAGGTTATCCTTAAGTTGTGGCTGGGTTTGTATAATTTCCAAGCGCTTAATTGCACCAATTACCATTGGCATTGGTAGCGATTTTGCAAAAGTTTGCGAGCGTAGGTTATAGGCTAGGTACCTTACAATATCCTCATCGGCGGCAATAAATGCACCAATGCCTGCGCCACTTTTTGCAAAGGTTGCAAAGTAAAGGTCAATCTCATCCTGAACGCCAAAGTGCTCGCCGGCTCCTGCACCAGTTTTACCCATGGTGCCAAACCCGTGTGCATCGTCAACCAAAAGGCGAAACTTAAATTCACTCTTTAAATCAACAATAGCCTTAAGGTTTCCAAGGTCACCGGCCATTCCAAAAACACCCTCGGTGATAACGAGAATACCTCCACCATTTTTCTCAGCTAAGCGGCTAGCATGCCCAAGCTGTTTGCGAAGGCTCTCCATATCGTTGTGCGCAAATACAAACCTTTTACCAGTGGTTAAGCGAAGGCCATCAATTATGCAAGCGTGCGACTCGGAATCGTAAACAACAACATCGTTGCGCGAAACTACAGCATCAATAATTGATACCATGCCTTGGTAGCCATAGTTAAGCAGGAAGGCTGATTGCTTTCCAACAAAGGCGGCAAGTTTCTCTTCCAGCTCTTCGTGATGCCTTGTTTGTCCGCTCATCATTCTTGCTCCCATTGGGTAGGCCATACCATACTGGGCGGCACCCTCAGCATCGGCTTTTCTAACCTCGGGGTGGTTAGCTAAACCCAAGTAGTTGTTAAGGCTCCAGGTTAATACTTTTTTGCCACGGAAAATCATCCAGGGTTCAATCTCGCCCTCTAGTTTTGGAAATGCAAAGTAACCATGACCCTCTTTGTGGTATTGGCCAATCGGGCCCATGCCTTCTCTTAGTTTATCAAAAATATCCACGATGATTTGTTTTATTGGGTTAATAGAATACGTTAAAATTTGTACAAAAGTACATTATTTTGTCAACACTGTAAATTGCTGCGTCTAAATTATACTCTTTATTAATGGTTTGTGCCCTTAATTCTAGGTTTTTGGGTTTGTTTATTGTTTGCAGAATTCAGTTAATCAACCATTTCAATTAAAATCAGCTATTGGTCTTTTAATTCGACTTAATACTCTTTAACTATGTGATTCTATAATTTTTATGGACATTTGGAGTGAGCTTTTGCAAATATCTTGCTAACTTTGCTCGCTTGAAAATGGTTGCAATAAATTTGCTCAATACAGCGTTTAACTCTACTAAAGCCTTTGCTTACAAAGATGAAAAATTATCAAATAGTTATTCTAAGCTTATTAGTTCTTTTAATAGCCTCGTGTAGCGGTTTTAACAAGTTGTTAAAAACTAAGGACTATGGGTTAATGTACAAGAAAGGACTAGAGTACTACGAGACGAAAGACCATTACAAGTATACAACTCTTTTTGAGCAAATAGTACCAATTTACAGGGGTACTCTGCAGGCCGATACGATTGAGTACTATTTGGCTGAGGGATATTATCATCAGGGAGACTTCCTTTTGTCTGCCCATTTTTTCGATAAGTTTAGGCAGAATTATCCCAGGAGTACTTTTGTTGAGCAAGCAGAGTATATGTACGCATATTGCTTCTATAAGTCGTCACCTAGGCCTTTGCTCGACCAGGAAACAACCAATAATGCCATTTCGGCATTTAACGAGTTTATAGCAAAATATCCGAATACATCGAAAAAAGCAGAGGTTAATAGGATCATGCACGAACTCCGATCCAAACTTATTGAGAAGTCGTACCTAAGCGCAAGGCTTTACTACGACAGGGAGGATTATAAAGCAGCCATTACTGCCCTTAAAAATAGTCTCGGTAAGTTCCCTGATTCAGAGTATCGCGAGGAGCAACTCTATATGATCCTTGACGCATCCTATAACTTGGCAAATAAAAGTGTACCCGAAAAAAGGCGAGAGCGTTTTCAAAATACCCTTGACGAGTACTATAATCTGATGAGCGAATATCCAGAGACAAGGTATAAGCGGGAAGCAGAAAAGATATATGCTAATAGTATTAATGTTGTAGAAAAATAAGCTTAACTAAATATAACTATGGACTTCAAAAAAGTAATTGCACCCTTAACAACAACTACTCAAGATCTATCTGTGCTCGATAAGGATACAGGTAGCATTTACGAAACGGTACGGATTATTGCCAAGCGTTCAAATTCGATTGGACAGGATATGAAGCATGAGCTTAACCGTAAGCTAGAGGAGTTTGCCTATTACACCGATAACCTTGAGGAGGTGTTTGAGAATAGGGAACAAATCGAAATTAGTAAATTTTACGAACGCTTGCCAAAACCATCACTTATTGCTTTGCAAGAGTTTCTCGATGGCAAAATCCATCGCAAAGAAGAGCAGGAGCAGGAGAAGGCTTAGAATAATCTTATGCTAAAGGGTAAAAACATACTTCTTGGTATCACCGGAAGCATTGCTGCCTACAAAGCCGCAAGCATAGTTAGGCTTTTGGTTAAAGAGGGAGCAAGCGTTAAGGTTATTATGACCCCTTTGGCCAAAGAGTTTATAACGCCTTTAACCATGGCAACGCTTTCTAAAAACCCCATTCTTGTGGATTTTTTTAATCCCGAAAATGGAGATTGGAATAGTCATGTTGACCTTGGTCTCTGGGCGGATCTTTATCTAATCGCGCCAGCTTCGGCTAATACAATGGCTAAAATGGCCAGTGGTGTTGCCGATAACTTGCTACTAACATCGTATCTTTCTGCGCGATGTCCAGTAATGGTTGCACCAGCAATGGATTTGGATATGTTTCAGCATCCAACTACCCAAAAGAATATTGAGGTTCTGAAGGGTTATGGTAATATTATTATTGAGGCAACTACAGGTGAACTTGCCAGTGGGTTAAGTGGAAAGGGAAGGATGGAAGAGCCCGAAAAGATTTTCGATGCCATCTCCTTATTTTTCACAGGCAACGAAACGTTAAAGGGCAAATTAGTGATGGTTACTTCGGGGCCAACCCATGAGCCAATTGACCCTATTCGTTTCATTGGTAATCGTTCGTCGGGACTAATGGGAGCAAGCATTGCCCATAGTCTTGTACAGAGAGGAGCAAAGGTCTTATTCGTTACAGGACCCTCTAATCAGAAACCTGCCCATAAGGATATAGAGATTATCAGCGTGTCTACGGCTCAGCAAATGTATGATAAGGCGGTGGAACTATATTCTCGGTGTGATGCTGCTGTGCTTGCTGCTGCTGTTGCCGACTTTTCGGTTAAGCAGCCTGAAAATCAGAAGATTAAACGCGAGAATGCCAGCTTAATGCTCGAATTAGTTCCTACTCAGGATATTGCTAAAGAGTTAGGGAAGATGAAGAGCAAAGAGCAATTGCTGGTTGGTTTTGCGCTAGAAACTCAAAATCAGCAGGAGAATGCAATGCGCAAGCTTAAAACAAAAAACTTCGATTTCATCGTTCTTAACTCCCCTAATGATGAGGGGGCGGGTTTTGATGTTTTAACCAATAAGGTTACCATCATTCATAGTAACGGAAACGAGGTACCCTATCCGTTAAAATCAAAGGCTCGCATTGCTGATGATATTGTAAATGAGTTGGTAAAACTTTTTTAAGCCAACATCATAAATTATAAGCCTATGTTTACCCGTAAAGTATTCATACCCATATTTCTTTTTATTCTAATCCCGCTAGTATCGTTTCAGCAGGAGTTGCGCTGCAATATTCAAATAAACTCTCAGAAAATTCAGGGAACAAATCGTCAGGTTTTTCAAACGCTACAGACCGCTCTTTATGAGTTTATGAACAATACTTCATGGACAAACCATCTTTATGGACAGGATGAGCGTATTGAGTGTAATATGATGATAACCATTAATGAGCAGATAGGCTCCGATGAGTTTAAGGGCTCAATTCAGATTCAGTCACGCCGTCCAATTTTTGGTTCCTCATACAATACTACAATGCTAAACATTGTAGATAATAACATGAATTTTAGGTATATTGAGTTTGACCAATTGGAGTTTTCCGACTCTCGCCACATTAGTAACCTTACCTCTGTGCTGGCCTATTATGCATACATAATCCTTGGGTTTGATTACGATTCGTTTTCGTACCTTGGGGGAACAGAGTATTTTCAGAAAGCAGAAAAGATTGTGAATAATGCTCAGAATGCTGTTGAAAGAGGCTGGAAAGCCTACGAGGGAAATAGGAAGAATAGGTATTGGTTAATAGAGAATGTGCTCAATGCAAAGTATCGCCCCCTTAGGGAGGTGTACTACAAATATCACAGAACTGGCCTCGACAGGATGAGCGATAAGCTTGTGGAGGGAAGAACGGAAATAGCGGAGACACTAACTAGTATCCAGAGGGTTCATCGCGAGAAGCTCGACCCATATATGTACTATCTGCAAATTTTCTTCGATGCAAAAAGCGAGGAGTTGGTGAATATCTTCTCCGAATCGTTTCCGGCAGAAAAAACCAGAGTGGTTAACATTCTAAATGAGGTTGATAATGCCAATGCCAACAAGTATAACCGAATTACACAGGATGGTGGAAGCCGTCCGCAGGGTGCGCAAACACGTTAATGCAAGGTTACTTTAAAGTTTGTTGGCTATGCTAAAGCATCTACTCATAAAAAATTACGCAATAATTGATAACCTTGAAATCGATTTTCATTCGGGATTGAATATTATTACCGGTGAAACGGGTGCAGGTAAATCTATATTGTTAGGTGCTTTAGGTCTTATTCTTGGTAATAGAGCCGAAGCAAATATGTTAAAGGATAAGGATAATAGCTGCGTTGTTGAGGGTACGTTTAATCTCGAAGGCTACAGTCTCGAGCCTCTTTTTGAGGAGAACGATTTAGATTTTCAACCCAATACTATTATACGACGCCATATTAGCCCGTCGGGCAAGTCGAGAGCATTTGTAAATGAGTTGCCGGTTACCCTTAATCTTTTAAAAGATATTGTAGGAAAGGTAGTGGATATTCATTCGCAGCATCAAAATTTACTCTTGGTTAATGCCAATTTTCAGCTATCGGTTCTCGATTCGTTTGCCAACACCAGAGCACTTGTCGACGAGTACAACAGCCTATATTCTCTGCACAAGCAACTATCCGATGAGTTTAGAGAGTTAACTCTGGAATCGGAAAAAGCTAAAGCTGATTTGGATTACTTGCAGTTTCAGCTTAATCAACTAACTGAAATCAAGTTAGTTGAAGACGAAGAGGCTGAGTTGGAGTTACTTCAGCAACAGTTTTCGCATGCCGAAGAGATTAAGTTAGCGTTGCAAGAGGTTGTAAACTATTGTAATGCCGATGAAGTTTCGGTTTTAGTGTGGCTAAAAGATACGCAAGATGCATTAAACAGAATATCATCCTTTTACCCATTGGCAGATGAGTTGAACAATAGGGTAGAGGCCTGTCGGATTGAGCTTAAGGATATTGCCATGGAAGCAGAAATTCAAAGCGAAAAGGTTGATATTAATCCATCGGAACTGGAACGGGTTAATCAGCGTCTCGATAATCTAAACTCACTTATGCAAAAGCATAGGGTTGCCTCCGTTGCAGAACTAATTACCATTCGTAATGATATAAAAACGAAGGTTGATGAAATAGAGAATTACGACAGTACCGTTGAGCAGAAAGCCAAGCAAATTAGTGAAGTTAATACAAAAGCCTTTGCAAAAGCAAAAATAATAAGTGATGCAAGGGTTAAGGTTTGTGAGGAATTTGAGCGTAGCATTAAATTATTGCTAGTGCAATTGGGAATGCCTTTTGCCAACTTTAAGGTGAGTATTACACACCATGATGAGCTTATGCCAAATGGAATTGACCGAACGACTTTTCTTTTTTCGGCCAATAAGCAGACCGCCATGCAGGAACTTGCAAAGGTAGCTTCAGGCGGAGAACTTTCGAGGCTTATGCTAAGCCTAAAGTCTATTATGGTAAAAGCAAAGGGATTGCCTACCATTATTCTTGACGAGATTGATACAGGGGTTTCTGGCGACATTGCCGATAAGGTAGGTAACATTATTCACGATATGTCGAAAGAGATGCAAGTTATCAATATAACCCATTTACCTCAGATAGCCAGCAAAGGAATAACCCATTTTCTGGTCTATAAAGAGGACGATTTAGAATCGTCAACCACCCATATCCGGCTTTTAAAACCTGATGAGCGAGTTCTTGAGATTGCTAAGATGCTCAGTGGCGAGCAGGTGTCCGATGCCGCATTAATCAACGCTAAGCATTTACTGTCCGATGGTAATTAATTGTTGGTGAGTTAATTGCCGTTTTTAATCGAACAACAACCATTAATGAGTGTTTAATCAATTTGCTCATGCGTAATTTTGTAATATTGATTCTATTAATTCAGACTTTAACCAAAATTCAATAGTATGTCGTACAATTTACTGAAGGGAAAGAAAGGGATTGTCTTTGGGGCACTCAATGAGAGTTCCATTGCCTGGCACGTAGCCGAACTAGCTCACAAAGAAGGGGCACAACTTGTATTATCTAACACCGCCGTTGCCATGCGCATGGGGTCTGTACAAGAGTTAGCCAAGAAAACAGATGCTGTTTTAATCCCTGCAGACGCAACAAATGTAAACGATTTGAATGAGCTGTTTAAAAAAGCCACTGAGCATTTTGGAGGCAAAATAGACTTTGTGCTTCACTCAATTGGCATGTCGCCAAACGTTCGTAAAGGCCAAACATACGATGACCTTAATTACGATTATCTCATGAAGACCCTCGATATCTCAGCTATTTCGTTTCATAAGATGCTTCAGGTTGCATGGAAACAGGATGCTATTAATGAGTGGGGTTCCATTGTGGCTCTATCGTATATTGCAGCACAACGTACACTGTATGGCTATAACGATATGGCTGATGCAAAGGCACTCCTTGAGTCCATAGCACGTAGTTTTGGCTATATCTTTGGGCGTGAGCGCAGGGTCAGGATTAATACCATCTCGCAATCGCCTACCCTAACCACAGCGGGAAGCGGTGTAATGGGCTTTGAGGGACTGATGGATTTTACCGAAAGAATGTCGCCTCTTGGTAATGCCGATGCTGAGGAATGTGCAGGACTATGCGTGTCGCTTTTTAGCGATTTAACGCGAAAGATTACCATGCAGAATATCTACAATGATGGTGGGTTCTCGAGTATGGGTATGAGTCAGAGGGCAATGGCAGTTTACAATAAGAATTTGGACGAGTGTCGCGATTGTCAATAGAGAGACACTGAAAATAGGTATATAAAAGGATAGGCCATCGAAAATGATGGCCTATCCTTTATATATATCATTGTCTAAACTATTTTAACCTAAATATGCTTTAAGCAATTTGCTTCTCGAGGTATGGCGAAGGCGTCTTATGGCCTTTTCTTTTATCTGACGAACCCTTTCACGGGTAAGTCCAAATCTTTCGCCAATTTCCTCAAGTGTCATCTCCTGACAACTGATGCCAAAAAACAGTTTAATAATATCGCGTTCTCTTTCGGTTAGCGTTGCTAGCGAACGGTCAATTTCCTTGCAAAGCGATTCGTTAAGAAGTAATCTATCCGCATTTGGGGAATCGTTATTTACAAGAACGTCTAACAGGCTATTCTCCTCACCATCAACAAAAGGCGCATCAACAGAAACATGGCGACCAGAAATACGAAGTGTATCGGTAACCTTCTCTTTAGGTAGTTCGAGTAATACGGCCAACTCCTCAGGCGATGGGGTACGCTCATATTGCTGTTCGAACTTTGAGAATGCCTTGTTTATCTTGTTTAATGAGCCAACCTGGTTTAGCGGAAGCCTCACAATGCGCGATTGCTCCGCAAGCGCTTGGAGTATCGACTGGCGAATCCACCATACTGCATAGGAGATAAACTTAAAACCACGGGTTTCGTCAAACTTCTCAGCTGCTTTAATTAGACCTAAGTTTCCCTCGTTAATCAAGTCGGGAAGACTTAATCCTTGGTTTTGGTATTGTTTGGCAACAGAAACAACAAATCTAAGGTTTGCTCTTGTTAATTTCTCAAGAGCCTCTTGATCACCTTTCTTTATCCTCTGGGCAAGTTCTACTTCTTCCTCAACCGTAATAAGATCTTCTTTTCCAATTTCTTGAAGATATTTATCAAGCGAAGCACTTTCCCTGTTAGTAATGGATTTTGTAATTTTAAGTTGTCTCATTTTTTTCCTTTAAATTTTTACGAAGTTATGGCATTTACAAGTAAATGTCAAGTATTAAACGTTAACGACAAGGATTTGTTAAGTAGGTCGGTAAAGTTTTCATTCCATTGTCTTTCTCGAAGTTTGCAAAGATAACAAATATTGCCGTTAACTCTAGGCTAACTGTGGTATTGTAAAACATATGTCCCAATCTATTTGCCTACATTCCAATTGCATAGTAGGCAACCATGCCATTGGGGTAAACACCTTCCACAAGTACTCCGCCTGATACACTCTGAAGCATTTGGTTTAGTTCTTTTACGTTGGCTACGTTTTGTCGATTAATGCGGGTGATAATAAATCCATCTTTAACCCCACCCTCTTTTAGTTTTCCCTCTTTTAGTTTTACTACTTGTATGCCAGATTTAATGCCTAGTTTACGAAGTGTGTTGGTATCAGCCTCTCGAAGTTCAGCACCAAGAACCTCTGCAATTTCATTGGAGCGCACTATTTCAAAATCGCCTCTCATGTTACGTAATGTAACCTCGTATTGTTTCACTTTTTCGTTTCTATTTATAACGATTTCAATTTTATCTTTAGGTCGATACTTGCTAATCTGCTCTTGTAACTGGTTTGGAGAGTTAACCGCAATTCCATTTACCTCAAGGATTACATCACCTTTTTTGAGACCAATCTCTTCGGCAGCACTTTCTTTGGCAATACTTTCAATTAAAACACCCTTTAATTCTTTTATCTTGTTTTTCTTGGCTTTTTCGGATGTTAATTCCTCAATTGTAACACCCAGGATGGCTCGTTGAACTTCTCCGAATTCAATTATATCCAGGGCAACTTTTTGTGCAATTGATGAAGGGATAGCAAACGAGTATCCCGCAAAATTTCCGGTTTGTGACGCTATGGCAGTATTGATGCCAACTAGTTCGCCGCTTAGGTTAACAAGTGCTCCTCCGCTATTGCCAGGATTTACGGCTGCATCGGTTTGTATAAACGATTCAATGGCAAAATTGCTGTTGAGTATATTTATATTACGGGCTTTAGCGCTAACTATACCTGCCGTTATTGTTGAGTTTAGATTAAAAGGGTTGCCAACTGCCAGTACCCATTCACCCAGTTTAAGGTTTTCAGAACTTCCAAAGGGTATAAATGGTAGGTTTTCCACATCAATCTTAATTATTGCCAAATCAGTACTAGGATCGGTACCGATAATTTTTGCGTCGAACGTGCGCTTATCATTGAGTACAACTTCAATGCTGTCTGCTCTGTCGATAACATGATTGTTAGTTAGGATATAACCATCCTTTGAGATAATTACACCAGAACCTGTTCCCATAATTGGTTGTGGCTTCTGCTTAAATTGAGGGCCAAAAAAGTAGTCGAACAACGGATTCCCAAAAGAGTAATTGGGTTGCGAACCCATCGACTTGGTTTTTACGTGAACCACTCCATGTACAGTAATCTCAGCGGCATAGGTGAAGTCTGTTTGTTGCCCAGCGCTGGTTGTAAATGATGTAAGGGTGTATGGCGCAGAATTAGCACTAGTGTAAACTACATTTGGTGGGTCGTTTACGATGAGTTGGCTAGCAAAAAATACGATTAGGCCTCCAATAATGGAGTAAAGAATTGGATAAAGTATTCTATTTGTTTTCATAGCGTAATTTTTTAGTGATTTCTAAAAAAGAACGCTCAAAACCTATGCCTTATGATTTACTAACTAGTTGGCTTAACATACATTAACAAAACTGACGTTTTTTCCACGACAAGTAAGGGTATATACTGCTAAAATTTCAGTCTTTAGTATGGAGTAAACTTAAAGGGAAGATTTACAATTTCCGAAAAGGTTTCACCCGTTTCAAACATGTCTTCATCTCCAGTTCTATAGTGCCAGTGAATTACGATAACTTTTTTTTGCTTATGTATCTCGTTAAGAATGTTGAGAATATCAATAATGCGTTTTGAAGATGCGGTGTTAAAGTAATCAAGTTTGAAAAGAATTATTGTTTCTCTGTTTGGTGAAACAACATATTCTTTAAACCAATCGATAATAGGTTTAAAAAATTCATTGGCATCTTCGGGGTAACATTTACCATAGAATTCAAAACGACTCCTTTCTTTGTCGAGTGTTATTTCTGGAGAATATGAGGTTTCTTCTTTTCTAAGCGGAAGCATTTTTTCTGATTTTTGAGTCGTAAGAATTAAATGAAGCAAAATACCTAGCAAATATAAAATAGAAAAGGGAAGAGATCTCTTCCCTTTTCTATGGTATTCTATGGTAAAAGGTTATAAAAATTTAAGTTAATTCAACGAATCAACAACCGCCTTGAAGGCTTCTGGGTGATTCATTGCCATATCGGCAAGTACTTTGCGGTTTAGTGCAATTCCTTTCTTATTGATTTTTCCCATAAATTCTGAGTAGGACATACCATACAATCTGGCACCAGCATTAATACGCTGAATCCAAAGTGCTCTAAATTCTCCTTTTTTCTTTCGTCGATCGCGGTATGCGTACTGCATTCCTTTTTCAAGGGTGTTTTTTGCAGAAGTGTACACATTACGACGCGAAAGGAAATTACCTTTTGTTTGCTTGAGGATTTTTTTCCTTCTTGCTCTTGATGCGACTGCATTGACTGAACGTGGCATAATAAAATTTGTTTACGAATGGTTAGCGATTCGTCTGTGCGAACTCTTCTCTGCTAATTCATTCTTGATTTAAAAAATAAGTAACTTCAAAAAGCGTATTAGTGCCTACTTAAGACCCAATAATTTCAAAATATTTTTGGTGTCGGGCTTACTCACATAACCTGTTTGCGTAAGATTACGCTTTTGCTTGGTTGTTTTGTGACCAAGAATATGGCTCTTGTAGGCATGTTTACGCTTAATCTTCCCTGTACCGGTTAATGTAAAACGTTTTTTTGCACCGGAATTTGTTTTTACTTTAGGCATTATCCTTGTATATTTAGTTTTAAAAATTGCTAACTCTTCTTTTTAACTGCTTTAGGGCTTATGAACATTATCATTCGTTTGCCCTCAAGTTTTGGTAGTTGTTCAACTTTCCCAAATTCTTCAAGATCTTGAGCAAATCGGAGCAGAAGTATTTCTCCCTTCTCTTTAAACAGAATTGAACGTCCTTTGAAGAACACAAAAGCTTTTACTTTTGCCCCGTCGGTTAGAAATTTCTCCGCATGTTTCAGCTTAAAGTTATAGTCGTGTTCATCAGTATTGGGGCCAAATCGAACTTCTTTAACCACAACTTTCTGAGCGTTAGCCCTAATCTCTTTCTGCTTCTTTTTTTGCTGATACAGGAATTTTTGGTAATCAATAATTCTACATACAGGCGGGTCGGCCTTTTCTGAGATTAATACCAAATCGAGTTCTTTATCGTCGGCTAATTTGCGGGCTTCTTCAATTGACATTATTCCGCCTTCAATATTATCGCCTACTACTCGAACTACCTTTACACGAATAAACTCGTTTATAAGGTGTTTGCTTTCCTGTTGACGTCCTCGTCCTCGTTTAATGATTGGTGGTGCTATACTCTGTCCCTCCTTATTTAGTTAATAAATCTATTTTACTGTTTGTTTTTTTATCTCCTGATTGATATGGTCGGCAAATTCGTTAAGATTCATCTGCCCTTTGTCGCCTTCACCTTGAATTCTAACCGAAACCAAGTTATCATTCTCCTCCTTCTCACCAACGATTAATAGATAGGGAATTCGCTTTAACTCATTGTCCCTTATTTTTTTACCTATCTTCTCGTTTCTTTCGTCAATCAGGGTGCGAATATCGGAATTATTTAAGAAATCAGCAACTTTTTTTGCGTAATCGTTATATTTCTCGCTTATAGGAAGCACAATAGCCTGATCGGGGGTTAACCAAAGAGGAAACTTTCCGCTTGAGTGCTCAATAAGCACGGCAACAAATCGTTCCATGGAGCCGAAAGGTGCTCGGTGGATCATAATGGGACGATGCCTTTTATCATCAGCACCAATATATTCTAACTCGAATCGTTCGGGTAGGTTGTAATCAACCTGAACGGTTCCCAGTTGCCACTTACGACCTATGGCATCCCGAACCATAAAATCGAGTTTAGGGCCATAGAATGCGGCTTCTCCTACTACTGTAGTTGTTTTTAATCCTTTTTCTTCTACAGCCTCAATTATGGCCTGCTCTGCTTTGTCCCAGTTCTCGTCGGAACCAATGTATTTTTCCTTGTCGTTGGGGTCGCGTAAAGATATTTGCGCTTCAAATTCTTGGAAATTCAGCGTTTTAAATATGTAAAGTATGATATCAACAACCTTTAAGAACTCATCCTTAAGCTGATCGGGACGACAGAAGATATGCGCATCGTCTTGTGTAAATCCTCTAACCCGGGTTAAGCCATGTAGTTCTCCACTTTGTTCGTATCTGTAAACCGTTCCAAACTCCGCAAGCCGAACTGGGAGGTCTTTGTATGAGTGTGGTTTAGCCTTGTAAATTTCGCAGTGATGAGGGCAGTTCATGGGCTTAAGTAAAAACTCTTCACCATCTGCTGGGGTTTGTATAGGCTGAAATGAATCTTTCCCATACTTGGCGTAGTGTCCTGAGGTTACGTACAGTTCCTTTTGCCCAATGTGCGGGGTGATAACCTGCTCGTAACCGTATTCTTTTTGAACTCGCTTTAAAAATTGCTCAAGGCGCTCGCGGAGTTCTGCTCCTTTTGGGAGCCACAGAGGAAGTCCTTGACCAACCTTTTGCGAGAAGGTGAACAGCTCTAACTCTTTACCAATTTTACGGTGATCTCGTTTCTTTGCCTCCTCAAGCATCACCAGGTATTCATCAAGCAATGTTTTTTTTGGGAATGAAATACCGTAAACGCGCGTTAACTGCTTGTTTTTTTCGTCACCTCTCCAATATGCTCCAGCAAGCGATAAAAGTTTAAATGCTCTTATGTAGCCTGTATTGGGAAGGTGAGGTCCACGGCATAAATCGGTAAAGTTGCCCTGGGAGTAGAATGAAATGGTTCCATCCTCAAGTCCACTTATTAGCTCTACTTTGTAAGGATCGCCTTTTTTTGTGTATGTATCAAGAGCTTCGGCTTTCGATACCTCTTTGCGCACAATAGGTTCTTTTGACTGAACAATTTCCTGCATTTTCTTCTCAATCTTCGGAAAATCGTTATCGGAAATTGAATGGTCGCCAAAATCGATATCGTAGTAGAAACCATTCTCAATGCTTGGGCCAATGCCTAACTTAACACCTGGGTAAAGGCTTTCAATAGCCTCTGCCATAAGGTGAGCCGACGAGTGCCAGAATGCATGTTTGGCCTCATCGTCCTCCCATTTGTGGAGTTTAACGGTAGCATCGGTATTTATGGGGCGTGTGAGATCCCAAACATCACCATTTACCGATACCGCTAGCACTTCCTTGGCTAGCTGGTTGGAGATGTTTTTTGCAATATCATATCCAGTAGCTCCTTTATTAAACTCGCGGATGCTACCATCAGGGAAAGTAATCTTAATCATATGCGTGAATTATTGAAAAAAGCGAGTGCAAAGTTAATCATTATTATAGAATTAACAGAAAAAGCACTGCAAAGTTCATAGATTAAACCAAAATATGAAATTGGGCTAATCCCTTTTTCGTATGGCATGTACGGCGTAGAATCGAGGATAAAAAAGCCTAAGAATTGGGCGAATTCCTAATTGATAGGTTGAGGCAGTCCATTTTTCACTATACACAATTTCCCATCCTGCTTTTTCTAAAAGCATATCAAACTGCCATGGTTCAAACTCATGGTAGTGCCAATCGAATTTGTCGTTAAGATTTCGGTATGATTTTACGAACCATAATTTCAACGGAACCGTAGCAACCAACCTGTTTGCTGGAAGATTTCTTAGTAGTACAAAGGGTGACACTAAGTGCTCAAGTATTTCGAAGGCTGTTATCACCTCAGCATTTTTGTACTTTGTTATTGATTCGGGTTTAAGGTCAAGGTCTTCACCCATTGTGTTCTGTACATTGTATCCAAGGGATGCAAGTTTTTCGGACAGCGGGTTTTTTACACCCAAATCGAGTATATGCTTACAGTCTGGTTCGACTTTTTTTAAAAAATCTATTGTTTTTTGGAAACGCCTTAACTCTAGTTTTTCTGCCTTCATAAAAATGCTTTATTAATTAGCCAAAAGTATGTTTAAAATTCCTTTCTGCAAATATTTGCTAGATTTGTTGGTTTCGGTTTAATCCATTTGTTGGTATGGTTGTCAATTAGTTCTACTTTACGAAGTTAAAGAAGTGCAGCAATCAGTTGTATATCAATATTATAA
>CALGIR010000053.1 GCA_937915475.1 uncultured Bacteroidales bacterium | reverse complement strand
CGGAAATTACTACAAAACTATTGTATGTGAAAAGTGTTGGGATTATTGATTTGTACGTTTCAATTTGCTTGAATGCAGAATGAATAGTAGCGTTTTCGTCTGCTACATTTTTTAATTCAATTACTACCAACGGAATACCATTGACAAACAAAATAACATCGGGGCGTTTGTTATTGTTGTTTTCCACAACAGTAAACTGGTTGGCAACTACAAAATCGTTGTTATAGGGATTTTTAAAGTCAATCAGCCAAACACGGTCGCCACGGTCATCGCCATCAACCCGTTTTGAAACAGGGATACCCTCGGTTAATAGTCTGTGAAAAGCTTCATTATTTGCCAATAGTTCGGGCGAGGCAATACGCTGAATTTCCTTTATTGCTTCGGCTTGTGCAACGGCAGGAATGGATTTGTTTATGCGTTTTACGGCATTTTGTAAACGCTCAACCAACAAAACCTGCTCGTAGGTTTCCCTTTCAGGTGTTTCACCATCGGGGGCAATTTTAGGAGCATAAATATATTCGTAACCAAGTTTGTCCAATAACTTAATGGCTAATGCTTCAATGCTATGTTCGGTTATGCGGGTCATTTTATGCGACTAATTTTTCCAACATATCGGGTTGGTGGCGTTGCCCCCATAAAATAAATCCGGCTCCTTTACTTTCTAAAGCATCCAAATATTCCTGCTTTATCTCTTTGTCCACGTTATTTACAATGGCTAATCCCTTTAACTCTTTTCCAGAAACCTTTTCACGTGCAGGCTTAATATCTTCCCAACCAAAAAGGAAATTTGGTACATTGATTTTATTTAAAGAATTAAAAGATTTTATTACCAATTCCTTATGACGGCCAGCAATTTGAAAATCAAATGTAAATTCAATACCTGTAGAACCTTTTGCTATAAACTGAGGGGTATAGATAATATTCTGTTCATCCAAATAGGCTTTCACATCTTCCTTAAATAAAGAGGAAACAGTATGTTTTACCATCATTGCCATGTCGGAAACTTCAGAAATTGCACAAATCAGGTTGTGTTTTTTTTGGTTAAAATCCTTTTCGGTGCCAATTACCTGTAGTTCATTATTCTCGTTAAGTGTAATTCCATAATTAAGAAAAACCATTTCTAACCATTCCTTCCGTTTTGGAGAACGTAAAATTGGAGCACCAGCAAGTTCAAGGTTGGACAAAGTCATTCCATCATCAGATAAAATTAGTTTTCCATTATCCAATTTAGCATATATCTCAATATTGTCGTTAAACAAACCAAGGAAAGGTGTTGTGATTGCACTCCATCCGGTTCGTTCATCTTTGGTTACAACGGTCTTTTCGCGCAACCAATTGTAATATTCTTTTATGCTGTTGTCAATCCAGTTCATAATAGCAATTCATTAACAGAAATTTCTGTTTCAATATTAACTGTTTTTGCAAACAATTTTAAAATATTTGCAAAGGTACTATTAAAATCAGCACCATTATTTAACTCCTTGATTTCAAATTTATCTATTGATAAAGGGACAGCCCACACCAGCGATTTATAGCCTTGCACATGATAATGGATGTGGTGTTCGTTATTGGAAAATATTTTGCCTACAAATGGGTGAAATTTCTCAGGTACATGTTCCGATGCAACCTCCGGATTTTTATGCCCGCTGTTATAATCAACCCTAAGCAAGCCCGTTTTGCCATCGTTCTCCTGATGATGAAAACTAACCCTGATGCTGTTTTTCTTGCTTTGCTGAATTTCCCATAAAAAGGTAAACTCGTCGTCTTTTTCCGACACCAACTCAAAACGGGCATCGAACGGAAACTTTTGGTCAATGGTCAGTTTATTTAAAAGCATATCGTTTTGAACCACCTTTTTAGGCAGTTTCAGCAGGTATTCGGCTTGTTCGTTGGTTATTTTCATAGCTTACATTTCTACTGTTACCTCCCCACTCATCAACTTCGGCAATAAAGTATTGCGCAAAGCGGTGATGGTGCGGATTTGAGTTTGGTTTGTTTTGATTTTATTGAATAAAGGTTCGGTCTCATTTTTAAAAGCATTCATTATAAATTCATCAGGTATTAGTATTTCCATTTCTTTAATCATAGCCGAGTTTATTGCCGTTACGATTGAAGAAGTGCTACCTAAAGTTTCATATTTGTAAGTTTTAAGAAAAATATATAGATATTCCTTGCTGAAAGGCGTTTTATTATTGAACTTGAAATGTGCAATTGCTTCATTCGAAAGCATTTCTTCGAAAGTAATTGCAACTCGGCCAACAGTCATCTTAAAACTTAAAACTACGGTATCTTTGGGGATTACAGGAATATTAAAAGTTTCAACAGCTTCTTTAGTTAAATATTCTGATGTATTTGAAATAAACACTCCATCATCACCCAAGTCTTTTATTGAAATCCATTTAATGTCTTTTGGATTAGTAGAAAACCATCTTGATTCCTTTCTTGGTGGAGTTCTACCAATTGCAATGTCAGTAATTTCTTTAAGTTGTTTAATTTCCCATTCCTCCTTCGCTTCCTCCACAAACCATTGCCTAAAAAGCGTTTCGGCCATTTTTTCGAGGGTGGCATTTTGGCGGTGGAGCAGGTCTATTTTATCATCGAGGCTGGAAAGGATGGAGGCGATGGATTTTTGTTCGGGGAGTGGGGGTAATAAAAACTTGTGTTTTTTAATGACATCTGTTTGAACTCTTTGTCTACCAGAACTTCCAGTCATTGAAAGAATAGCAACATCTCTAAAATCAGGAGATATTGCTAAATAATAAAGAAAATGCTTATCACTAATATTTTCTTTCTCCCTTAAGACAATGTATTCAGTTGAACCAAAGCCAACTTCATTATCATCTAAAATGTCTACAAATGCAGTTTTCCCATTTTCAAGACTAGGAGTAATTCTAGCAATAATAGTATCTCCATTCCTAAATTTCATTCCTCCAGCAAACGGTTCAAATTGAAACGACTTAATTTTTTTGGTAAATGGTTCCAATAGTTCCATAGCAATTTTCTTTGCCAAGAAACCTTTTAATAAAGATTCAGTCGGATTTATTATTGCAATTTCATTTAATTCTATTTCTTCCCACTCAGTCATAATTCAATCTTAATATCATTTTGCATGGAATACAGTTGCGACTTATATACTTTTTTAAAGCTATATTCTTTCTTGAATAAACTTTTTAACACATCTTCAACATTGCGCCCAATATTTGGGTCTATAGTGATAGTATCAATTAAATCAGATGGCTGCATTGTGTAAGGCATTTTAAGACCGTTTTCTTTTGTCTTATGCTTTTTTACTGCTAAAACCCGGATTTCATCTTCATATTGAAAAGCAATTCTTTTAAGTAAAAGCAGTTTAATTTGCAAAAATCGATTACCTAATTTTAATGGATGTATAGTTTTAATATTTTCAATTTCAGAAATTTTCTTTTTTAATTCACTCGTTTTTATATAGTCTACTTTACCGATATAAATATCGAAATCAGAAATGTTCTCGTTTAAAATTTGCAACAATTGTCTTCTCTTAAGTTTTAAAGAAATTCCTATTTGACCACTGGAATAATTATTCCAATGTGCTTCACTCGTAGGAGTTTGAGTCATGCATGAACAAAATAACTGACCTTTTAAAGGGAAATCAACTTCTTTACCATTAATTTGATACTTTGCTTCGATAAATCTTTTTTCAAATGGGTCTTTCCAAATTACAGGGTTACATAACCAAAGGTATTTATCCTTAATCGTGCCTAGCGCGAATTCTAAAGGCATGTACTTAAAAAGTAATTTCTTGCTTAGAAATTCAGATTCGGTAATATTTATGTATTGTATACTCACTTATTCTATTACATTTTAATTTTTATCAAATTCTCAGCAATAATACTGTTTAACCGCGCTTCTTCCTTAAGCTGTTCTTCCAATTCAACTTTCAGGGCAGCAAAACGCTCGTTAAAATTAAAGTCGTCTTCATCATCTGGCAATCCAACGTAACGCCCGGGAGTAAGCACGTAATCCAATTCTTTTACTTTGCTTATTGGAGCAGAAGCACAGAAGCCTAGAATGTCTTCGTAACTGCCATCAGGGTTTCTCCAATTGTGGTAAATTTCAGCAATTTTCTGTATATCTTCTTGCGAAAGTTCTTTGGTTCGGCGGTTTATCAAATAACCTAAGTTTCGTGCATCAATAAACAAAATTTCCTTGCTGCGGTTTCTGAATTTTCCGTTTGTACGGTTGCGGTTCATAAACCAAAGCGAAGCGGGAATTTGTGTATTCAGGAAAAGCTTTGCCGGCAGGTTTACTATGCAATCAATCAAATTGTTTTCAACCAATGCTTTTCTTATATCACCTTCGCCCGAGGTTTTTGTGGTGAGCGAACCTTTAGCCAGTACAAAACCGGCTTGTCCGTTGGGTGCTAAGTGATAAAGGAAGTGTTGAATCCAAGCATAGTTGGCGTTGCCAGACGGCGGTACGCCATACTGCCAGCGTCCGTCTTTGCGAAGCAAATCACCTCCCCAGTCGCTCACGTTAAACGGTGGATTGGCAATAATATAATCGGCTTTCAGGTCTTTGTGTGCATCGTTCAAAAATG
>CALGIR010000052.1 GCA_937915475.1 uncultured Bacteroidales bacterium | reverse complement strand
CCTTTTTCGTTGAGCATGTATTCAGGTCGGTAATTAATAACGTTCTCGTACATGGAGATGGGTGCAGGGTCGAGAGCAGACTCTACCCGTCCTAATTTTCCTACCGTAAGTTCAACCTCCGGAATGTTGGTCAACAACATATCCAATTGCCCCAGAACTTTGCGGTTGTATTCAAAGCCTGAATGAGGCATGGAAGTAGGCATCAGCAGGAAACTTCCTTCATTAAGTGAAGGCATAAATTCTTTCCCGATGGCAGGGAAGGTGTGGGTTAATCCTGACCATACTTTGGTGGTACGCACATTCCATCCAACCCCGTCGAAGCCTTTGGCCACAAAACCAAAAATGTTGTTGAATCCCATCCAGGTAATTGCCCCGAAAAGAATTAAAAAAGAAGGAATCAACAGGAAGGTCACTTTATGGTTCAAACACCATCGGAGTATAGGTTTATAGAAATATTCAAGGATTAGGAAAAACCCTAAGATAATTGTTAAGAGCAGAGCCACAAATAGTATATTCATTATCAGGCTCTTGGCAGGCCCCAGCGGAAGCCAGTATCTGGCAAGTAACCAGATAACACCAATAAGCACAATTACGACTTCAGCATGCGCAAGCATCCAGGAGGCAAATGACTGCATTTTTTGTTGCACTAATATACTGGTTGGAGTAGTATTTTTGCCTGTTTCAGATTTTTCGTTACCAATATCAGAGCGTTTTCCGCTGAATGCTTTTACTACTCCAACAACGCCAAACGCCAGCAAAATTAATCCACCCCAGGTCTGTCCGACAATAAGGACAGCAATCCCGATGGGAATCAGCGCGATGTTCAGCCACTTTCTAATTTTTTCATTTTTAATTTTTGCACCAAAAAACCAATGAGCCAGCGAGGGCATAATAAATAATGAAACGATAAGCGCAGCAATAAGCGCGAACGTTTTGGTAAACGCCAGTGGTCCGAAAAGTTTACCTTCGGCAGCCTGCATGGTAAACACCGGAATAAAACTGACAATGGTGGTTGAAACCGCAGTAAGAATTGCAGAACTAACCTCGGAAGCTCCGTTATAAATGGTGGTTATGAGTTTCTGTTCAGGAGGGGCCTCGTCGGTGTGTTTAATGATGTTTTCGGACAGGATTATCCCCAAATCGACCATCGTTCCAATGGCAATGGCAATACCCGATAACGCCACAATATTGGCATCCACATGAAAATAGCGCATGGCTATGAAAACCATGAGCACGGCGATGGGAAGCAAGCTGGAAATTAAAAGAGAAGCCCTCAGGTTTAGCACCATTATAATTACCACCAGAATAACAATCAGAATTTGAAGCGAAATGGCCTCTTCTAACGTTCCAAGGGTTTCGTGAATAAGGCCAGAGCGGTCGTAAAATGGTACAATGGTTAGCTGGCTTTCTACCCCGTTGGCCAATAGTTTTTTTGGCAACCCAGGTGAAATTTCTTTGATTTTATCTTTAACATTGTTGATGACCTGCAAGGGGTTTGCTCCGTAGCGAGCTACAACCACGCCGCCAACCACTTCGGCGCCGTCTTTATCCAGTGTGCCTCTTCGGGTGGCAGGTCCCAATGAAACCACGGCAATATCCTGAATGCGTATGGGAACATTCTCCTGCACGGCAACCACGGCTTTTTCAATGTCTTCTACCTTTTTAATATAACCCAACCCGCGCACCAGGT
>CALGIR010000051.1 GCA_937915475.1 uncultured Bacteroidales bacterium | reverse complement strand
TTCTTTGCTTACTTTCTGCTTTCAAGAGAAGAAAGTAAGTGGGGTCTGGGGCAAAACCCCCGGATATAAGATATGGGTAATTTGACCAGTAAAAGTAGGATTCCTGCATTGATGTATTTTTTAATCGGACAACATTGAATTTAAATAAGTATTGTTGCCATTATTAATAGTAATAGCCGTTAGGGCACAAGAACTTGATTAAATTTTATCATAATAAAATCAAAAAAAAGTTATGGCTACCTGAAAGATTTCCAATACCTTCGGGGGTTTATAACGAGTAGAACAAATTATCAACAAACAGTTAAAAAATAAAGTAAAATGGAAGGTTTTGAAAAACTAGACCTACACGGTGTAAAAAACATTATTACCGTTGCATCCGGAAAAGGTGGCGTGGGAAAATCAACCGTATCGGCAAATTTAGCCATTGCATTAGCCCGTAATGGCTACAAAACGGCTCTGGTTGATGCCGATATTTTTGGACCATCAATCCCCCGTATGTTTGGCATTGAGGATGCACATCCTGAGGTTATCCGCGATGGCGAGAAGGAAGTAATGATTCCCATTGAGAAATATGGTGTGAAAATTATGTCCATTGGATTTTTTGTTAAAACAAGCCAAGGGCTAGTTTGGCGTGGTCCAATGGCAGCCAATGCCCTAACTCAACTCTTTGAGAATACGCAATGGGGCGATATCGACTATATGATTATCGACTTCCCTCCTGGCACTAGCGACATACAGCTAACAACATTGCAAAAGTTAACGCTCAATGGTGCGCTATTAGTAACTACTCCTCAGGAAATTGCACTTAATGATGCTCGCAAAGCCGCATCGCTTTTCAACAATAAGGATTTAGGCGTGCCAATAATGGGAGTAATCGAAAACATGTCGTGGTTTACGCCAAACCAGCATCCCGATGAGAAATACTATATCTTTGGTCAGGGTGGTGGCGAACGGTTGGCAAAAGAGCTGGGTGTGCCTTTAATCGGCCAAATTCCGCTTATTGCAGAGGTTGGCGAAGCTGCCGATAAAGGCCTTAGCATTTACAGCCAGAGCAACAAATCCGCAGTTGATGCCTTTGATGGCATTATCGACTCGTTGTTCTCTCAGAAATAGGTTTTACATGAAATAAGGGGAGCACAGCACATCAATACCCTTGATGTAAAGTGTGCTCCCCTTTACTTTTATAGGTTTTACTGTAAACTCAGCATATATAGGCAATATGCTCCCAACCCGCAAAAATCAACATGCAGGCTCTTTAACTGCATGCCTCACCTTTTTTATATCTAACTTTTAATCTCTCACAATCTGATAGACAACTATTTTTCTTTACCTTTATAAAAAGGCGTAAATATGAAACACCCATGATTAGACCAATCACAAACACGAATAAACAAAACATGGGTGTTCCGTCTGTTTGTTAAAGAATACTACAGTAAAATGCAACTTGTTTGTAATTAATGATTTAAAACTTTTGTACTGATGAAAAAGGGATATTTTATATTACTATTAGTTTTTGCGGTAAAACTAGCCAATGGTCAAGACTATGAACCTATTGTTGATACTACAAAAATGTGGACGATGTTTTCTGGCTCGTCAGATGCTCCTCCTGGTACAGGACAAACTTACGCTTTGAAAATAAAAGATAGCGTTTTACTGGCCGATGAAATTTACTGGCACAAATTACTTGAATCGTGGGATGAAAATTATTCTACATGGTCCACAAAAGGATATATTCGAGAAAACAATAAAATGGTTTTCTATCAAGATAAAGAATTTTCAGGCATTGATACACTTTACAACTTTAACCTTGAAGTTGGAGATACTATATTTAATGAGTATGATTACTTATATGTTGAAAACATTTCTAGCGAGTTTTTTTGTGGCAAGTACAGAAAAACCTATACAATAGGAGGATATAGTGGTTTAAAATATTATGAGGGTATTGGAAGCCAATATGGTCTTTTGGAACCACATTATTACTTTATAATTGGAGAAGTCCGAAATCTAGTGTGCTACTATAAAAACAAAGAAATGCTATACCTTAACCCTGCGTACGATGATTGTTATTTCAACAATGTAAGCAGCATTAATGCCTCAACTGAAAATGATAAATATAAAATATACCCTAATCCTTCAAATGGTTTTTTAATACTTGAAATAGCAGACTATATCCCAAATTCCGAATATGAACTCATGCTCTTTAATTCATCAGGTAGTATTTTAAGAAACTTCAAGATTAATAGTGCACACACTAGAATCAACACCTCCCTTTTATCTAAAGGGTTTTACTTGTATTCCTTAATATCCTTAAAAAAGACAATAAAAACTGGAACGTTAATTATTAACTAAACTTGAAAGTGTTTTTGATTACCCCTACAGGCAAGGGCTACAACCAAGAACATAGGACGAATTTGGCTAGGCTAAATCCGCGCATGCGGTAATTCATTAATTTAAGCAAAGTAGATGACCCAATAACTGCTCCTGAAATTTAGTGTATTTACAGATAAGTCAACGAAATTTTAGAATAAACTCATATCTGCAGAATAGTTGTAGGTAAGTTTGAAAAAATGTATTTTCCTGAAATAGGTTGACTGAAAACTTGACAACGTAATAACAGGAAGAACGATAAAAGAAAAACCCTATGAAAAGAATTCTAATATTTTTGATTTTTTCTACAATTGCATTTAAATGCCTATCCCAAGAAAAGGGTAAGACAAGATTCGGGTTAGAAACAGGGGTATTAGTTCCGAATGAAGGTGGTTTAGGTCTTTCAGCTGCTTTAGAATCAAAATATAACATTCGAAATAACATCAGTTTCGGTTTGAGAGTAGAAACATTAAGTTACTTTAAACATAAAAGTTATTCAGCAAATATTTCTTCACTTTCTGTTACATATGATTATTATTTTAATCGTGACAATAAATTAATTTCTCCTTTTATTGGAGTAGGAATAGGTTATTTTATTTGTGAGGCGATGGACTTTTCTGCAAATACTGTTGAAGAAGAGTATTCGAGATATAATAATCCAAGTTGTTTTTTAAGATTAGGAACAGAATTTGGAAAATTTAGAATATCAATTGCTTACAGTTTGTACAGAAAATCAAACGAAGCGAATGTTTACAATAAAAATAATGATAATGTTTCTTTACTTTTGGGATTTTACATAGGTGGGGGTAAATGGAGAAAATGATGAAAATTTTAAAAAACCTACCTACAAAAAAGGTGTAAAAAATGTTGGTTTCTAGGCAGTATCGGCAATTTTTTGTTCCAATTTAGCATTTTAACGTTGGATGAACCACTTGCTTCGCTCGACGGGGCGCAAACATACCGCCATCCGTTAAGCAAAACTTTAATTCACCACCCTGAATTCAATAATCTAACGAAATAGTCAAAATATTGAGTTCGTTTTCTACACTCCTCTCTTTTCAATTCACTTTACGTCAAGTTTCTGCTAACTAACGCAACCTTTCCTTCCCTGATATCATCTTTTTAGTGTTTTGTTTTTGTTCCAAGTTTTTTTATCTCCAGTCTAGAAAAACCAAAAGCTCGCAAAGGAAATGTCCCCCCTTGCGAGCTTTTCTTTTTAAACCCCCTTATACCTTAGGGATTATACCTTGCTCTATTCATAATTTTCTGGTAATCCTTTTCTTCCATTAACAGATCGAGGGTATAATCGGGATTACGCTTCATAAACTCCGATACAATCCTGTAACCTAACCAAACGACTGCCCTACCAGGAGACTCATTTGAAAAATTGATTGTAAATGGCGCATCGCTTACGTATTGATTCACCATGAAAGCATCGGTTTTGAAAAGCAACTTATGCTCAACCAAATAAGCCCACATCTCTTTTTCGTTGTGCTGGCACCACTTCATTTGCTCTGGCGTAAAGCCAAACACTAGGCTATCAGACTGTTGGGGTAAAAGCTGCTTAGTAAAGTACATAAGGGCTCCTTCGTAAATCATGTTATTTAGCAGATTATCAATTGAGTCGTTAAACTGAAACTCCCCAAATCCCCATGAGCGAATTAGGTCTGAAGGAATCTTCTTTGGGTGCATATTGTACTGCAAATACTTATGTAGCCCAAGTAAAGTATAGTACTCGCAATCGCGCCCTAAGTACCTGTCGAACCCGACGGCCAAAATATTTTCGGCAATAATAACTGAATTGTTAAAACCCGACACAAAACTGTAAATTACAGGCACTTCTCTATTGGGAAAATAGTATTTGTAACGCTTAAATGCATTGGTTAGCTCTAAATCTAAGTCCTTAGTATTCTGAAAAACACTTTGAACCTTCTGGTATGTTTCGCTTACCATCCTATCCTCGATAAAACTGGTTAAATAGATTTCAAATCCGTCATCGTCGGGTGTTCCAATACCAATAACACCTTCGGTAAAAAGGGAAAAGAAATCGCCATATATTTCTTGCATCCCTTCAACTCCAACGTGAACAGAATCGGTATTGATACTAAATAAATCTCTATCAAAACGTAAAACCTCAATAGTAACATCTATCTCATCCAAAGGAACCTTTTCCCTACGGGAGCATTCGCATGAGGCAAGAAATAAAAGTGGCAACACAATCAGAAAAATATTAACCTTACTCTTCATAGTACAATCCGTTTGGTAAACATACATAAAAGCAATAATCAGTAAATATAGCTGTAATAATGAAAATAGCGGCAAACCGCTTCATAACATTCAAATAACCAGTATGCAAAAGGATATACATCATCAATTAAATTTGATATATTGATTTTTTTGAGGATAAACCACTACTTTTATTGCTACGCAAAATGGTTAAACATATAATCATTAAAAATGAACCTTGAAATTAACGATAGTTTGGAGCTCGCCTATCAGTTTGTTGAAGAAACTGGTACCAATATCTTTTTAACGGGGAAAGCGGGTACGGGCAAAACAACTTTTCTTCGGAATCTTAAAACAAAAATTCATAAACGCATGATAATTGTGGCGCCAACAGGGGTTGCAGCAATAAATGCGGGTGGAGTAACCATTCACTCCTTTTTTCAGCTATCATTCGGTCCACAAATACCCAATACCTCTAATCAGCAGTATGGTAATACTAACTATGGCGCGGGAGGCAGTAGGCTACAACGTTTCAGCAAAGAGAAAATTAACATAATACGAAGCCTAGACCTTCTTATAATTGATGAAATTAGCATGGTTAGAGCCGATTTACTTGATGGGATTGACTCTGTGCTTAAACGATTTAGAAGAACCAGCAAGCCCTTTGGCGGCGTACAACTACTAATGATTGGCGATATGCAGCAACTCGCCCCTATTGCCCGCGATAGCGAATGGAGCATACTCAGAGAATACTACAGCACGGTTTACTTCTTTAGCAGTAATGCCCTCCAGAAAACCAGTTACATTAGCATTGAGCTTAAGCATATTTTTAGGCAGAGCGATACCCAATTCATTAATCTGCTAAATATGGTTAGGAATAAAAACCTGGATAACGAAGCTATTAAGCTTTTAAATAGTAGATATAACCCTGATTTTAACCCCGACGATAAGCAGGGCTATATTACCCTAACCACCCATAATCATCAGGCACAAAGTATAAATACATCAAAGCTTAACGCATTAAAATCAAAGCCGGTTACATTCAAGGCAATTATTGAAGGCGATTTTCCTGAACAGGTATTTCCTACAGAAGAAAAACTCATTCTTAAGGAGGGTGCTCAGGTAATGTTTATCAAAAATGACCCCACGTACGAAAAGCAGTTCTATAATGGGAAAATTGGCACTATTGTTTCAATTGATGATGAAACAATGTACGTTCAATGTCCAAACGACGACTCTCCCATTGAGGTAACCCCGCTGATGTGGGAAAACACCAAATACTCTTTAGACCCCTTAACTAAGGAGATTAAAGAGAGCGTAACGGGCACTTTTCTACAATATCCGCTTAAGCTTGCGTGGGCCATAACAATCCATAAAAGTCAGGGGTTAACCTTTGATAAAGCCATAATTGATGCAAGCGCAGCATTTGCACACGGACAGGTTTACGTTGCACTAAGCCGCTGCCGAACATTAGAAGGCCTAGTATTAAGTAAACCCATTGAAAATAGCGCAATTAAAAGCGATAGTACAGTGGTTAGCTTTAATAGTGTAATTGAGCAGAATCAGCCCGATAAGCAACAGCTTACAGACGCAAAACACGATTATCAAAAAGAACTCATTACCAGCATGTTCGATTTTGGTGAAATCCAAAAACAGCTGTACTATATCTCACGCATTGTAAACGAAAACCAGAAAAGTATTTCCCCGTTAACTAAAATAAACCTTGACGAAATGCTTAATAAATTTAAGGTAGATATTACTGTAGTTGGCGAAAAGTTTATTGCACAAATTGTTAAAATTGCGCAGAATGAGGGAAAGGTAGAAGAGTCGGATTTAATACAGCAACGCATCCATAAGGCTATTAACTATTTCTCTCCAAAAATTGAAAATAACATCTTACAAAGCCTTAGAAGACTAGATTCAGAGACCGACAACAAAGAGGTAACCTCAAAAATTAAAGATGCAGTTGATAAGGCATGCCAAATGTTAACCATTAAGCTAGCATGCTTTAGCGCTTGTGAGAAAGGTTTTAGCACCAACAAATATACTAAGGCAAGAGCCTTAGCGTCAATTGAGTCATCTCAAAAAAAGAAAAAGAGTAAAAGCACTAAAGCAAACATTGATGGGTCGCACACCAAACACCCGGAACTTTATAAGGAGATTATTGAATGGCGCAATAGCATTTCAAGAGATAAAGATGTACCTGTTTACCGTGTTATAAAACTTAGCTCTGCGGTAGAAATTTGCGAAGTGCTCCCAGAGAACACCACAATGCTAAAAACCATAAATGGCATTGGAAAGAAAAAGATAGCCGACTTTGGCGTTGAACTGCTTACCATAATAAATAGCTACAAAAAAAGGCAAGGACTTCCCCATACTCAGAGTATGGATTTTGTGGTTGAAGATATCGTAAAAAAGAAGGAGAAATCGCATACCACTAGTTTTAACCTATTTAATCAGGGGAAAACCATAGAACAAATTGCAGATGAACGGAACATAACTATCCAAACCGTATATAATCATCTATGTAAATACATTGAGTTGGGAGAATTAAACGTTGAGAAGGTTGTTGCAAAAGAAAAAGTGGATGCAATTTCAAAACATTTTATGGATGCTGAAAATTTTACGCTCACCCCAGCAAAAGAGGCCCTTGGCGAAAACTACTCCTTTAATGAAATTAGATGCGTACAAAAGTATTTGCTGAATAAGGAATAGTTCTTTTATACAAAAAGCCCCGGGCACCACCCCGGGGCAAACCAACAAACCATTAACTAAACCTACAAAAAAAACAAAAACACTCTAATTATCAAGTTTGTATAAAACGTTAAAAACAACGTTAATATCCAAATACATGTTTTTGACTCACTAACCTGCAAAAGGTTTGAAATGTTTTAAAAAATAATACACCGCAGTAAAATTTCAGAACCAGACACCCCAAGCAGCATCAACACTCCAATATCGAAAAACATGTCAACAACTTTGTAATCCTTTTCTGGGTAACAACCTGAATACTCCTTTGTAATACGAATCAATTTTCCCTATTTTTGCTATGCAAAACTTCAATTACCATTGAGGAGTTGTTGCAATGCAAGAAAAACCACACAGTATATGGATACAAATGATTTATCACGAGAAACACATACGGCGATTATTGATACAGCAGAAGAATTTCATCATCATTTGACCTTACAGTTTGGAGTATTGGCAGGTTATTGCCATTCAGACCACGAATACCTTGATGAATCTGAATCAATGATTAAGGAATGGCTGAATAATTGGGATTTAGAAGAAGCAATAATGGACATTTTCTTTGATACCCCACCAAGTAAAAAGGAATTTAAAAAAATTCTTAAAAAAATATTATCGAACATCAAGAAGGTGAGAAAAACCCCAACGGAGCAACGTAAATTTGACCTTTGGTAGGCAAAACAAAATGGGTAAAGCATATAAAATTGCAGTTTTACAACTAAGATTAATGAGAATCTTCCTATTTAGTTGAAGGATATAAACTGGCTTACGCATTGACTTATTTGTTTTCTTCCAGAATTGTAACCGTTTGTTCTAGTATTACTAATTTTCAAAGAAGTTAATGATAATCAGATTATTTATATATTTAGGAGTAGATAGAGAATTACCCTATCCGCTGTATATCAATTACAACACTTTAAAACATGCTTAACTTTTAGCTAAAAAATCATTTTAATAAATGGACGCAACATCAATCTGGAAAAAAGTATACCCTTGGTTAAGAAACAAGTACATTCTTACCATTGCAATTTTTGTTCTATGGATGCTACTTTTTGATAGTAGCAACTGGGTTGATGTATACAGAGAGCACAAGCGAATAAAGAAACTTGAGCAAGACAAAGAATACTATATGGAAAAAATTAAAAATGATAGAAACAGGCTTGAGGAACTACAAACCAATAACGAAAACTTAGAAAAATTTGCTCGTGAGCAGTATTTAATGAAAAAAGCTGACGAGGATATCTTTATTGTTAGCCCCGACTAAACTTAAAATCCCTAAAATTTATTCAACTCTTTCCAAAAGTACAACATTTTCAACGTGATGGGTATGCGGAAACATATCAACCGGCTGCACCTTAGTAACCCTGTATCCATCGCCAAGCAATTGGATATCCCTTGCCTGTGTTGCTGGGTTGCACGATACATAAACTATCCTCTCTGGTTTGGCATCCTGTAAACTCTTTATTACATCAGGATGAGCACCTGCCCGTGGTGGGTCAAGAACTACAACATCTGGATATCCTTGCTCGTCAAAAAACGAAGGTTTTAGCACATCCTTCATATCTCCTGCTGTAAAAAAAGTGTTTTCTATACTATTAATATTAGAGTTAACCTTAGCATCCTCAATGGCCTCGGGCACATACTCAATCCCAATTACTTTTTTGCAGCTTTTTGCCAAAAAGTTGGCAATGGTTCCAATTCCCGTGTACAGGTCGTAAACAAGTTCACCGCCCTTAAGCGCAGCAAAATCTCTAACCACTTTGTAAAGTTCATAGGCCTGTTGCGAATTAGTTTGATAAAAACTTTTGGGTCCAACCTTAAATTTAACGCCTTCCATCTCCTCCATCATATAATCGTTACCCTTATAGGTTACAATCTCCAAATCGTTTATTGTATCGTTTGCCTTCGGATTAACTACATACATCAATGAGGTTATCTCAGGAAACTTTTGGCTAATGTGATAAAGCGTAGCCTCTATTTTGGGTTTATCATCCTCAAAAACCGATAGGATAACCATTACATCACCTGTTGAAGCAGTCCTTATAATTAGATTTCGTAGAAAACCACGCCCTTCTTTAATATTGTAGAATGAGAACCCGTTCTCCCTTGCAAAAGCACCCACAGCAAGACGAATGCTATTCGATGGTTCTGGCTGTAAGTAGCATGTTTTTACTTCGAAAACCCTGTCGAACCTACCTGGAACGTGAAACCCAAGCGCTGGGAGCCTTACAATTTCTTCACTACCCTCAATCTCATCATGGGTTAGCCAACGGAAATCACTAAAGGTAAACTCTAGCTTATTCCTATAATGTCTTGTATTAACTGAACCAATTATGGGATTTGCCTTGGGCAATTCTAATTTTCCGATACGGGTTAACTGGTCCACCACCTGTTTTTGCTTAAGGCTAAGCTGCATTGGGTATGGCAAATGTTGCCATTTACATCCTCCACAGAATCCAAAATGCTCACAAAATGGTTCAACCCTGTCCTTAGAAAACTCATGATAGGCCGTAACATAACCCTCCATGAAATTTTTCCGTTTTCTAGTAACCTGAACATCAACAATATCACCGGGTATAGTAAAAGGTACAAACAGTACTTTACCTTCAACCTTTGCAATCGCTTTGCCTTCTGCAGCAAAATCGGTAATTCTAATATTATTTAGTAACGGGTTTGACTTGCGCTTTCTCACTTTTTATACTTTTAAGGATGAACGAAATGTGGAATGGATTGTTAAGTAAATGCACTATTTTTGCGCTGCAAAGTTATAAAAATATAGCATGGATTCATTAACTCATATTATTATTGGAGCTGCCACAGGACAAGTGATGCTTGGTAAAAAAGAGGGCAATAAAGCCCTACTCTGGGGGGCAATTGCAGGTAATATTCCCGATTTTGATGCTGCATTCTCGTTGCTGTTTAGTCCTGCTTCCTCTGTTTTAATGCATAGGGGGTTTAGCCACTCAATACTATTTGCGCTAATTATCTCACCTTTACTAGGCTTTTTAATTGCCAAACTAGTTAAAAGTAAAGACACCTGGCAGTGGATTGGATTAACCTTGGTAGCAATTCTTACACATTCTGCAATTGATTGCCTAAACACCTACGGTACTGGGATTTTTGAGCCCTTCAGCAAACTTAGGGTTGCTTACGATACAATGCCCATTGTTGACTTGCTATTTTTGGTTCCCATACTAATAACAATGGCCTTTGCACTGTTCTTCTCCAATAAATCCAAGGCACGAAATATCCTATCCATTGCAGTACTAGCATTCTCATTCGCTTACTTTGGTTATAGCATTTCGGTTAAGGAGATACTTAACAAAAGGGTAACCGCACAATTAAACCAGGAAGGCATCCCCTACAATCGTTTTATCACTGCCCCTCTCCCGCTAACAAATTTTATTTGGCTTATTGTTGCTGAAGATAATCAAGGGTTTAATTACGGGTACCAAAGTATTTTCGATAAAAGTTTGCCCAATTACAAATACATAAAAAAGAATGATAACCTACTTGGCGATTATGCTACTTCGCCCCATGTGAAAGATCTACAACGGTTCACAAAGGGTTTTTACTCCGTAGAAAACACAAATGGTAAAATTTACCTTAACGACCTACGTTTTGGTGGATTGGATTTAAAAAGCAATGATTGGTTTGTCTTTAGCTTTGAGATTTCAGGAGATACGGCAAACCCAAACATCTCTCGTTCACACCCAAACAGAAAAATCAATGGAAACAATTTTATTGCTTACTGGGAAAGTTTAAAAAACGAGAAGAGCCATTAAACGAATTGTTTTAAATTAGTCAAACTTGAGTACTTGCTCAACAACAGCTAATTCATTAACCAAATAAAAAACATCATGAGAAAATTGAATGCCCTAATTTTATTAATCTCTTTTTCACTAGCCTTAACGCTTACTGCAACAGCACAAAACGAAGAATCTGTAAAAGGCTATGATATAAAAGATAAACTGGAGGTTAAATATACCTCGGTAAAAAATCAACATCGATCAGGAACATGCTGGAGCTATTCGGGTTTGGCTCTAATAGAGTCCGATATCCTTAGGAAGGGTAAACCAGAGGTTAACCTTTCGCCAATGTACGTTGTACGAAACACATACTCCGATAAGGCAACCAAATACGTTAGATTCCACGGCAGCCTAAATTTTGCTGGAGGAGGTTCATTCTATGATGTAGTTGAATCAATTAAAAGATATGGAATTGTTCCCGAAGAGGTTTTTGCAGGACTTAACTATGGAGAGGAAATGAATGTTCATGGCGAACTCGACGCAGTTACAAAAGCTTACGTTAATGCCGTTATTGAAAACAAGAATCGTAAACTTTCTACCGCATGGAAAAGAGGCTTTGATGGAATACTGGATGCCTACTTTGGCGAAATTCCCGATAACTTCAACTACAATGGTAAAGAGTATACTCCTGAATCATTTGCAAAATCATTGGGAGTAAACTTCGACGATTATATCTATATCTCGTCATTCACCCATCATCCATTTTACGAAAAGTTTATTATTGAGGTTCCAGATAACTGGGCACTTGGCGAGGTTCATAATCTCCCCTTAGACGCATTTATGAGCGTTTTCGACCATGCTCTTGAAAATGGCTATGCCATAGCATGGGCAAGCGATGTTAGCGAAAAAGGCTTCTCATACCCCAACGGTGTGGCTATTGTACCAGAGGTTAATATTGATGAGATGAGCGACTCGGAAAAATCAAAGTGGACAACACTGTCGGATAGGGAGAAAGAGAGCCAACTTTACACATTTGACAAACCTGGCAAAGAAAAACTTATTACGCAAGAAATTAGGCAGGAAGCATTTGATAACTACACAACTACGGATGATCATGGAATGCTAATTGTAGGCATTGCATACGACCAAATTGGGAATAAGTACTACAAGGTAAAAAACAGCTGGGGTACCAGTGATAAACACAGTGGCTTCTTTTACGCATCAGAGGCATTTGTTCGTTACAAAACTATGTCGATAATGATAAACAAGAATTCAATACCTAAGCAAATCGCGAAAAAATTAAATCTGTAAATCAGTTTACTTGTTGATATATTCAATTTTTTATCGGAATATTAGGTATAGCTAACACGGTTTTACTATATTTACGAGTACATGAAATAAAATATAAGGTAAAAAAATGGATCGGCAAAAAGTATTATACATAAAGGGTACAAGCAAGACCCCTGAGATTGATTTCGCTTCTGGTAACATACAAATTTCCGGCAGGTCAATTCCCGAAGATTCAGCTACTTTTTTTGAGCCAATCATGAAATGGATAGAGAATTACCTAAAAAAAACTGAAAAGTTTACCAAGGTCTCGTTTAAAATTGAGTACATCAACAGTGGTTCAAACAGATTTATATATAAAATACTTAAACAGTTTGATGAGAGTTTTAAGCATGGGAGCAATATCACCATTAACTGGTACTACGAAGAGGATGATGATACTATTAAATATTTAGGAGAGGATTTTAAGGACCTGCTCGAAATTCCCATAAACCTAATAACTATTACCTAAGCATGCATAAATGTAAGGTCTGCGGATACCTATACGATTCAACAATAGGCGATCCTATAAATGGAATAGAACCAGAAACATTATTCAATCAGTTGCCTCCAGAATGGAAGTGTCCTGTTTGCGGAGTTACCAAAGACGATTTTATTGAATTGGAATAAGTCTAACGCTCAACTATTCTAGTGCTATACTAAACTAAAAGCTGGGATAACCCAACTTTTAGTCTTAGAATACTTTCGCTACGATTTCCTCTGACTTGCACTCCCCTTCTTCGTAGGACCTCCTACAGGTTTACTTTTGGGCGTTGCCTTTGTTTTGGTCGATGTTGCAACTTTCTTAGTTCCTGACGGTTTCTTTACATCGGTTTTGGGCTTTTCCTTCTTGTCTCCCTTTTCTTCATTATTTTCAACTTCCACCTCTGCCTTTTCTTCCTCATCAGAAAAATCAAGCATCCCAATTTTTTGTAACTGGTTATACCAAGCTATCACCTTTCTAATATCAGAAATATAGACCCTCTCCTTATCAAAATTTGGAAGTACTTTGGAGAAGTAGTTTCTAAGCTCATCATCAGAACCTTTGTGCGATATTGCAGGTGCTCCGTTCTCCGTTACCTTAATACTTTCGAGTACCTTACTCAGAGGCTCTTCACCCTCATTGGTAAAGATTGAAATATCGGACAATGTACTAACCTTGGAAGATGCCGATACGTGTGCTCTCTTACTATCAGTAAGCGATTCGACAATAATACCGTTCCGCCCCTGGGATACGAACTTATATAATCCGGAGTAACCGGATATTGACATAATATCCTTTAATGCCATAGGTTATGTTTGATTTATGTTAGGTTGTAAAGGTATAAAAATTTATTACAGATAGATTAAAAGTATCATTCTCGTTTTAAAAAATTAGCGTAGAATTAGTTTGCTTATAAAAAAAACGGAGGTAAAAAACATCTCCGTTCTTTTATAATTAATTCAGTAAAAACAATAAACGTTAACTCACGCTATTAATACTTAAATATTTTACTGCTATTAACTCTTTTAACCGTACCTATATCCTTTAAGTCCTTCCCTTTAACATTTTTTCCATTAGCAACTATTGCTATACCAATCGGTTTAGACTTTATATAAGTATTATAAAAACTCAATAAATCAGTAAACTCAAGTTCCTTATACTTACTAACCCATTCTGTTCTTGGATCTTTATCGTAGCCATAATCCATCCAACTCTCAACTACCATTGTCCTTTGCCTAATAGATGGCGTTGCGTTTACTGTTGCCTGCTCAAGGAAATTCTTAATATTGCTTATTCTTTCTGGGTGTTCTGGCATATTAGTGATTAGCTTTGTGAATTCATTAACTGCATCATGTGTTTTATCTCCTTGAGTTCCAATATATCCAGTTAATCGTGTATTTTGATTTGGAACTGAAGGTATTGAATAGCCCGCTTCTGCTGTATACGCTAAGGAGCGTAATTCCCTTAACTCCTGTAGTACTAGGCCATTAAAACCACCACCAAAATATTGATTAAAACCATCAATAATTGTTTTTTGATTTACTTCATATTTTTCGCCTGGAACATAGAGGTATATGTCGCTTTGTCTTACTTTACTATTGCTAAACAGCAGAATTGTCGTTTCATCATACTTAACAGTAGGGATCTCTTCATTAGATACACTTGGCTTTAAATTCGAAGGGAATGCTAGATTATTTACAAGTAAATCTTTAACCTTGTTATAAGAAAGTTTACCTGTATAATGTACCGAGGTTTCGTATTGGGTTGCCTTAATAAACCCAGCGGCTAGTTTTGAAACGGTAAGTTCAAGAACCTCACTATTAGACATTCTGTTTAAATATGGCGACTTTTCACCATACCTTAAGTACTGATTTAAAGCAACCGATTGTAAAGTTTTTTCACTTTTTTCGAATTGTCTCTGTCCTAATTCACCTCCAATCAAGCTATTTAGCTGTTTCTCATCTATTGATGGCAAAAGGTATGATTTTGATAAGAGCTGGCATGCTTTAGCTAGATTTGCCTCTTTACCAATTAACCTTATGTAGGTGTTATCCCTATCATTACTAAAATAAACCTTGCAACCTAGATCGCTAAATTCCTTCTTTAATTCATATGGTGTATGCAACGCCATTATTCCAGCCCTATTCATTAGATCTACACTAAAACTAAGTTCTGGAATTTTATTGCTCCCTACACCGTAAACAATGTAAAGAGAAAAAATATCGTTTTCGGGATTCTCGGCATGAAACAACTTTACCCCTGGAGCAAGTTCCGTCATAGAGAGGTCTTTGTTAAAGTCTATAGGTTTAAATGGAGGCACTTCTACTTCCTCATCTATCCATTTTACAGCAAATTTCGATCTTCCTGTTGCTGGTACTATGGGCTTATAATCAGGTTTTGAAATCTTGTCTTTTTTAGGTTCACCAATTAATGACTGGAATACTATGTATGGAACATCAAAATACTTTTTAGCTAATTCAACTATATCCGCCTTAGTAATCCCATTAATAATGTCAACGTATTTCTCGAGTTCGGAAATTGGCCTATCATTCACAAATTCTCTCATTAACATCTGACCGTAGCTGTAGTTAGATTCTTTGGAAAGTTCAAAATTCATAATCAACTCATTCTTCACCGCTTCAACCAACCAATCTTCTAAATTACCTTCCATTAACTTTTTAAATACTTTATTAATGGCTAATTCAACTCCCCTTAGAGATTCATATCGTCCTTGTGCTCCATCGAATTCAGGAATACCCAAAATCATAATGGAACCAGCTTGACGTAAGGACGAAACCATTACGGAAATTTGTTGTACATCCCCGTCAAGAACAATTTTATCGAGTAAACCTGTATTATTGCCATTATTGAGCACTCCGCTAAGTACATTTAATTTATAAGTATCGTCTGACGCAGTTGTTGCCCCATTATAACCAAGCAAAAGTATGGGCATTGGGGACAACTTCTTTTTGATAGTTGTTTTCTTCTGTATTGTTTGTTGTTCAATTTTATCGCGCTGAACATCCTTGCCTGGTTTCCATTTACCAAGGGTTTCTTCAAGAAGTTTTCGAACCTCTTCCTCTTTAACATCCCCAGATAGTACAAGTGCCATATTTGATGGTACATAGAAAGTTTCGTAAAATTCTTTCAACTTGCTTAAAGATGGAGTTTTAAGATGCTCGGTTAAACCAATTATTGGTCGTGAATATGGATTACTCGTTCCATACATTAACTGATTAAATTCTTCGCCAATGGCCGTAAAAAAATTATCACTGGACATATTTTTCTCCTCGTATACAGTTTCAAGTTCAGCTTGAAAACCCCTGAAAACTGGATTCTCAAACCTATCAGCCTGAAGAACAAGCCATTTTTTTAGCATAAATGATGGAAAAACGTTGTGATAATAGGTCATATCATTGCCAGTAGCAGCATTTAGCGCAGTTCCACCTATAGCCTGAATAAGATTACTAAACTCATTGTTAATAGTGTATTTACCTGCAAGAAGTGACTCCTCATTAATCTTTTGCTGAATGGCATCACGTTCGGCTTCGGGGGTTTTACCAAGTTGGTCGTAAAGATCAACTATTTTATTGTAATGTACTTCTTCTTTTTCCCAGTCAGTAGTTCCCACATTTTTTGAACCTTTAAACAACATGTGCTCCAGATAATGTGCTAAACCAGTGGCATCTGAGGGATCATCTACAGAGCCTGCCTTAACAACAATGCTCCCAAAAACAGATGGAGTTCGTGAATCCTCGTTTACTATAACTGTAAGTCCATTTTCAAGTTGAAATGTACTAATCTGCCCATTAAGGGTAAAAGCTAGAAATAGGGGTAAAAACAAAAAAAATCTTTTCATAATGATGTTTTTAGTATTAGTTAAAAATTAGGGTGTTAGGGATTACTGCTATTTTGATTAATCTATCAAATAAAGGTTTAAGGTTTAATATACAAATACTTACCCAACTGCCTTATAAACAATGTTTTAGTTTTTAATTCTTTAAAAATATAAAAGCAATTAACACGTAACGATAGATTGCATATCTCGATTCAGGGTACCAAAAAGACCATGAAACAATTACAATTCAGTATTCAAAGTTGATAATCATAGTAATTTTATTGAAATTTGAATAAAGCACAAAATCAGGATTAGCAAAATAAACTTAATACATGAATTTAATAATTTCAGCTTTAGTGAACAAATTTAATAAAAATATCACTTTCTCGATAAGAATTAGGCGCAGAAAGATAGCAATACCTTCCATACTCCTTTTTTGTAGCTTTGTTTCACCACAAAAAACGAAGTACATGGATAAAAGTATACATATTTTCGGAACCTCAGTTTTCGTACAGTTGTTTTCTTTAATTAACTCTAAGAACATATCAAAGAATACACAAAGGCATAAACCCGATAGGTATATCAAGGAGTTTAAAATTAAGGAACATTTGATAAGTATGCTGTTTTAGTCTTTCGCAAAATGTTCATCACTAAGAGAGGTTTCAGGTGCTATGCTGGGGTTAACGGTAAAAGAAAGTGTTTTCAATTGAACTATATTCCTAAACAGAGCACCTTGTCTGATGTCAACAAAAAAAGAAGTGCTGATGCTTTTGGATACATCTATAATGAATTACTCAGACAATGTGAACATCATATATCGGACAGCAGGATTAAAGAGGGAATAAAGAAACAAGTAAATATAGTTGAGAACTCTACCATCAGAACTTTTAGGCATATACTGAAATGTGTTGGACGTAAACAGTTAAATGAGAAAATTAAATAAGGTATCGAGTAACATGCTGCAATGAATATTGCTGAATCAGTTCCCAAGATGGTCTGGTTCAGCAGTGCTGCAACGCACGACCACATACTTTTAGGAAAACTCAAATTGAGTTCAAATACCATCAATGTTTTGGACAAGCACCACAATAATCACAAGACTTTCAATGAGTTTTCAAAAACAAACACAGGCTTTGTAACCCGCATAAAGTATAATACTGTTTATGATATTGCTCAGGAAAATATTATTGATGAAAGAATACACTGTGGTGATGAAAAGACGAAGCTATTATCGTAACAGTAAAAGAAAACAATGAAGAGACGTCCTTGCGATTAGGAAAAGTAAGGCTTTAAAGCGTCAATTTAAGTTTATTAAAAACCCTTTTGATGTGCGATCAAAATTAATTGCAAGGATTTATAGGCTAAGATGCCAGTTAGAGTTGATCTTTAAGCAGTTTAAACAAAATTTTCCGCTCAAATATTTTCTTGGAGACAATGAAAATGCGATTAAAATACAGATATACTGTGCTCTAATTATAAATCTTCTTATGACAGTTATACTGAAAACATCAAACGCAAATGGGTGTATTCCTGCTTGGTTAGTTCCTGCAAGAGTTATTTTGAAAGAGTTTACTTTCTAAAGCTCTGAAATACCGATAATCATCACGCTTCTTACTAAGCGGCCATAGTTACTTAAATAAGGTTTTGCATCTTTATCAGATAGTAATAATTGTTTAGTTAAACCAACAAATTTTGGCTTACTATCTATTTTTTTTAAAAATGATTATATAAAGCCAATAAGAGCAACAGAAGTATTTAACACAGTTGATATATACTACTTTGTAAAAAAAAACTGACAGGAGGAGGCGATGGAGAGGAGGTCAAAAACAGTTTAAAAATAATAGCAGTTCATTTTTAGGGGACTAATCTATATTAATCATGAATTTTTAGGATGCTGCACTAGGAAATTAGGTGTAAATTAATTTTTGAATCATCCATTAAACACCAAAACAACAACTAAAGAGTAAGGAAATAAAAACTGCTAAATAAAGAGAGAGGGCTGTCTTTTAGACAGCCCTCTCCAATTTCAAATACTATTAAGATCAATAGTTAGAACAATTAATCAATATCATCAACAGGTTCTGGAGCTGATGCAGGAGGATTGTTATCTGCAGGAGTCAAAGCCACATTAGCTTCAATCTCAGCCTCAGGTAAACGCCATAACAATATATTATCGGTAGGTTGAATGTGGAAAACCATAGTAGCATTTGGATAACCTCCACCTCTACGATCAACACCAACATTTAAACGCATTATGTCGTACCAATTTAATCCCTCTCCCCATAATTCTATTCTACGATGACGGAATACTTCTTGTGTAAAATCCGATGCAGAATAAGTATAACCTGGGTCTCTATAAGTCTTAATAAAGTTCTCAAGAGTTGCCTTGCCAGCGCCTTCACCTTGAGCTTCAGCCAAAATTAAGTACATCTCCTCTACCCTCATTAATGGAATGTCATTCGCATTTGTAGAATTTGCTACTACGTTATCGTATGGTGCAAACTTAACTTGCGTATATGGAGCAAAACCAGATGCATGCATGTAACCAAGTTGTTCCGCATTTAGGTTAACTGATGTTGTATCCTCATTTAACCACCATCCTTTTCGGATATCAGTAGTATTAATAGAATTAAACAACGCTTTGTTAATCTGGAATCCCATGGAGTATTGGGCATATCCACTATTCAATGAACCCATATGCGATATCCAATTTACGATACCCGAAGTAACTACGCGATCTGTCTCAGAAATAGGTATACCCCACATCCAGTTTTTTTCTTTTATACTCATAAACGAGGGTACATTTACGTCTGTAAGGCCTGCAGGTTCGCCGTCAAAATTAGCGATAGCTTTTTCGGCATCAGAAACTGCTTCACCCATTTTGTGCATTGTTAAATTAACACGTGCACGAATACCGTATGCTACGGCTAAACTAATATAACGTTTATCGGAACGAACAGCACCACCTTCTTCTGCAGAAGTTAGAAGAGTAATAGCTTTGCCAAGATCAGTATTAATTAAATCATAAACTTCTCCAACAGTAGCACGTGGCGCACCATTCAATGCAGCGAAATCGGAGTTTTCAGGTGTAATAATTGGAACACATGGCTTATCTTGATTACCAACATAATTAAATTGGTATAACTGCGCTAATATAAAGTAACTATAAGCTCTAACAGAAAGCCCCTGTGCAAGATAATGCATAGACAAAGGATCATCAGTATCTTCATCAATAGCACCAACAACGCGATTTGCAGCACTAATAATAGCATACATATCATTCCACACAATCTGGCACTCATAAGATGTAATTGTACGGTCATAAAACTCTAGAGAGCTACCCATCCAATTGTATCCATTATCAGTGGACACTACATCATTACCATTGGCATCAGTAAATAGCATTACTGATGGATACCCAAAATCGTTATGTCGCTCTACATCATTAAAAGCAATTCTATTCGGCATAAACGTATTGAATTGGGCAAATATTCCATTGACAGCAGCTACAGCCTTTTCAGGATCATTACTGTTAACATCTACTTTGATGTCAGAAGTTATAATGTCTCCTTGTGGGTAGGTGTCCAAGTCTTCACATCCTACTATTGCAAGTAAGGAGAAGACAATTAAACCAAAAAAATATCTTTTTTTCATAACTAATTTGTTTTATGTTAGAATGTTAACAAAATACCTCCACTAACTGTTCTAATTGGAGCGTAGCGAGCACTTGTTGCTGCTGTAAAACTTTGCCTTGGATCTAGCCCTTTACGACTAGATAGTAAAGCAACGTTATCAGCCGAAACGTAAAGACGTAACTTTTCAATTTTAATTTTATTAACAACTCTTGAAGGCAATGTGTAACCAAAGGTGATGTTATTTAGACTTAGGTAGGCTGAACTAGTAACAAACCTAGTTGATAAACTATTAGCATACTTATCATTAGCATCTAATCGTGGAACATCAGTATTGGTATTATCAGGTGTCCATGCATTATAGATATCTGTATGCCAGTTATTACCGCCATAAGAAGATGTTCCTCCATGCATTAACCTTGCATAACCGTTATCATAAATTTGTCCGCCAAGCTGATATGAAAATTGGATAGAAGCATCAAAGCCAAAAGCGTCAGCTGAAAGGCCAAATCCACCGTAAACCTTAGGTAACAAATCTTCGGTTATTACCTTATGATCCAGAGCCAAAACATAATTATCTGTTTTAATGGGTGACAGGTTTCCATCGGCATCTTCTTCTTGAGCCCAATATAATGCTTTCCCTGTTTCAGGGTCAACACCTGCATAGTCAACCAAAAACATTCTGTACATTGAATAGCCTTCTTCATAAACACGTGAACCATCAACTAATCTACCTTGTAGGTCTGGATGTAGCTCATTAATTTTGTTTTTAATCATTGTAGCATTGGCAAAAATGCTCACATTAATCCTTTGAGTAGAGACAACCCTACCTAAAAGGTCAATCTCCAAACCTGAGTTTGTCATAGAACCAATGTTCATCGGAATTTCTGTATATCCCATACTAGCTTGAACTGGCTTGTAGTAAAGCATATCAGTTGACTTACGTCCAAAATACTCTACCGACCCCGAAAGTAAACGGTTGAATAAAGAGAAATCAATACCAACGTTATAGGTTGTTGATGTTTCCCAAGTTATATCGGGGTTCCCTTTATACACTAGGGTTCCATCTGAGAAAACACCATCGGCACCAGTTACTTGGTACTGATCCAGATATGCATAATAGTTTCCTATAGCATCATTACCTTGCTGTCCATAAGATGCCTTCAATTTCAGCATATTAACCATAGACAAGTCGGCCATAAACGATTCTTTACTAATTATCCATGCACCACTGGCAGCCCAGAAATTACCCCAACGATTATCAGGATGGAAGCGAGAAGATGCATCACGACGAAAAGCTAGATTAGCATAATACTTGTCCTTAAGTCCGTAATTTAAGCGACCAAAATATCCTTGAGTTGCGTAGGTATTCTTTCTACCGCCTCCTCGTTTATTGTCGATGGCGTTACTTACGTAGTAATTTTCAGGATTATATAAGTTCTGACCTGCTGCATAAACGTTCTCGGACTCAAAAGTGTACCCATCGTAACCTACAGTAATATCAAACTTATTCTCATCGTTCAATTCAAATTCATAAAGTGCAATGTACTGCTGGTCAAAACCATGAATTCGATCTTGTTGCTGGTAAACTGTTCCACCGTATGAGGCACTTTGTCCCATATAAGCATTACCCATATTGTTATAATGAGTATTATCGAGGTTAATACCATAACGAGCGGTTAGGGTTAATCCCTTTAGTGGAGTAAGCTCAGCGAACCAACTAGTATTCATAATATCCATTACGTATTGAGTCTTATCATACGTCAAATCTCCTGCAGGGTTAGCAATTGACATGAAAGAGCGGCTGAAATTTGTACTACGACCATCACCATAGTCATAAACTTTACGCCCTTGATTTCGCATAATATTTTGAGTGGCAGCATCACGCACATAAATAGGATACACTGGTGCTATAAAGTTTGCAATAAAGAAAGCATTCATACTAGAAGAGGCATTTGTCTGCTCTCCAGGATATTGGCTCGTAACCCTATTATAACTAATATTAGCACCAACTTTTAACCAATCTTTAAATTTTTGGTCAGCTTTTAAACGTCCAGAAAAACGATCAAATCCTGAACCTGATACAATACCCTTATCATCAAGCTTGTTAAATGACAAATAATAACTTTGTTTTTCAGTACCTCCAGACATTGATAAATTATACTCTTGTCTCATGTTGTTCTGAAATGTTTCATCAGCCCAATTATCGGGAATATAATAGTAATCACCATCAGAATAACCTAAAACAGCATTTGGGTTCACCCTACCACCTTCTCCAAATAACGATTCGCCAGCAGGTAAAGTATGGATTGTATACCCAAATCCACCATTAGTTTCGGTGTTTATGTTAGCATTTGCATACGCATGTGCTACATCTGGGGTTCTATTAAGGTTATAAAGAGCAGCATGATAAAGTGAAGTATAAGCATTCTCTAGATAATCATTAGTACTAGTTAAAACATCATAGTTCTCAAGAGCTCTAGAGTTTACACCCAATTTCATGTCAAAGGTGATTTGGGACTTAACAGAAGAACCTTTTTTAGTGGTAATCATAATAATCCCATTGGCTCCCCGGGCTCCATAAAGTGCAGTAGATGAAGCATCTTTTAGCACAGTCATAGATTCAATGTCAGAAGGGTTGATTGAAGATAAGTCACCATCGAAAGGTATACCATCAACAACATACAAAGGATCACTTCCTGCATTAATGGAACCAACACCACGAATTCTAACTGTTGCAGAAGTACCTGGCTGTCCATTACCACTTTGAACCTGAACGCCAGCAACAGACCCAGAAAGAGCATTCGAAACGTTTGATACCTGACGTTTTTCAATAGTTTCTGCTGAAACTGTTGAAGCAGAACCTGTAAATGCTTGTTTGGTAGCAGAACCATAAGCAGTAACAACAATCTCTTCAAGTGTTGTTACATCTGGTTCAAGTACAACATCAATAACTGTCCGGCCTGCTACAATAACCTCTTGGGTTGTCATACCAATAAACCGAACAACTAGAGTTGTAGCCGCTTCTGGAACAGAAATGGTATATTTACCATCTATATCGGTAGCTACACCAGTTGTTGTTCCTTTAATCATAATGGATGCACCCGGAACCGGCATCCCATCCTCAGCACTTGTAACAGTACCAGTA
>CALGIR010000050.1 GCA_937915475.1 uncultured Bacteroidales bacterium | reverse complement strand
CTTCCCCTATGCCAATAAAGGGGATACTAAGATTGTGCAGTACGAGTATAGCACCTCTGATGGACCTGCTCCAAAAGCAGTGCAATTCGAGTACAACGGTTCTGAATGGATTAAGCTAATTGGATACAAAATTGAAGTGCGCTCTGAGCAGTACGTGTACTCTGAGAAAGGCTGGATATTCGATCCTACCATCCGATTTAAAATGGATAGACCCGACTATACCTACATTGCCGAAAACGATCCCATAGCGCATCCAAAATACAGTGATTTGGGCTACTACTATGGCGCAAGTGGGTTGCATCGTAATTTCGATATGAGGTTGTTGTTCTTCCACCTAAAATCCTACACATATGAACTAGACGATGGAACTAGCATAATTTACACCCCCGAGGAGGATGACCCTGAACTTTTTACAATATATAACGAGCAAGGAGCCGATGCGGCAACAGAACTCCTATTTCAGAGAATAGTTCAGGAAGGCCTGATATTGCTGCTTGAGCATAAATTTCCAGAAGCAACACCCATGTCAGAGGGAGTTGAAGTTCATTATATTATAGAGTTTGAGACCTACAACGATCTTCTTACGCGCTCATACCTCGAAGCTGAGTACAAGTGCATAACCGCTGGATCTGAAGGAAACCCCGCTAAGTTTGAGTTTATTGACGGGCCAAGGGATAGAACTAATTAATTTGTAACATTATCCATCTATAAAAGGATGTGCTGAACTTATTCTTCAGCACATCCTTTTGCTTTATACCAAAGTGTGAAACAAGTTAGTATCCTCAAAGCGAATGGAGAGAAGGCCCAATATCCTATGGGTAGAATTAGCGGATAGCCAAACAAATAGGCAGTTGATTTATAGTTAATCCTGTTTTGCAATCGTTAGAATAAACGATAAGCTTAATCAATCAATAATTCAAACTCAACCTCTATTGGGGTGTTGTTTATAAAATCGTACTGTGTAAGCTTGCGCATTTCGTAGTATAATTGCCAATAGTTGCGCATTGCCGATATAAACCTAGTCTTTGCATTATCGCGCTCAGTTTGTGCAATATTCAGTTCAAGCACATCAATTTTACCAATTAAAAAACGTTCTTTGGTTACGTTGTACCTGCTCTGTCCAATGGTATCGCCCTTGGCCGAAAGTTGCAGCTGTGCTTCCTGAAGGTTAAACTGCATTACCTTCAGAAAGATATCCTGCTCAAAATCGATGATGGATTGCTCAATATTAGTCCTCACAACCTCTCTGCTCGATTCGGCCATACGCACACTTCCCTTACCTTTTCCCCAATCGAGTATGGGGATATTTAGCCCTATGCGAACGCCTTGCTGATCGGTAGGGTCGAGGTATACGTTGGAGAAATCCTCGGCCTGCTGTGTAAGACCATAGGTTGCAAAAAGGTTTGCGTTAAAACCTCTGTTTGCCTTAGCTTGGGCAACATTTCTATCTGACTCAAGCAAGGTTCTCTCAAACTGCAGCATCCTAGGGTTATTCTCTCGAGCCAGCGATAAAACATTGTCGTACTTAAGCTTTGCTTTTGGGAACGTTTCGGGAATAATTAGCTCAATATCGTACTGATCGTTCATGCCTAAAAACGATTTAAGCCTAAACTTCTTTAGCTGCAGATCAATTTCGGCCTCGTTTACATCACCACCCGCATTTAAAAAACTTAACTCCATCTGCAAGAGCTCATTCTCAGCTATGGTACCTATGTTATAACGTCCCTTGGCTATTTGGTATAGCGTATCGGTATTGGCATAGTTTAGCTGAGCTGTTTTTAGGTTTTGCTGAGCAAGAATAAGAGCAAAAAAGTGGAGCACAGCCTCTGAGGATATTTGCTCTGTTGACTCAATATACTTACGCTTAGCCTCAAGATATTTTAGCGGTTCAATCTTTCGTTTCCACTTAAAGGCGTTAAACCCGAAAATGGGTTGTTCAAAACCAATAATTACAGGTTCCGATTTGTAATTTGTCCTATTAGTATTTCCAAAAATATCAACCCGCTCAAGGCTCGATTGAGCAAAAACGCGTCCACCTGTTAGACCAACATTTTGATTAAGAATTAATCCCGCAGATAGCGTATTGGTATTAGCCTCAATATACTGATAGGAATCGCCCACATACTCCTGGGTTATCACCCGTCTGAAATTGGGTAAAGTCCCATTTAGGGAGAGACTCGGCAGCAGGTCTGCTCTATAGGTACGATGCTCCCAATAGGCTGCCCTAAACTGGTGTTTTGAAAGGATTGATTGGGGGGAATAATCTTTGGCCATTTCCAATACCTCCTCGAGGGAGAATGTTTTTACCAGTTGCTGTGCGCTTAACTGTCCAACCATAAAAACTAGGCAGACAATTAGCAGAACTCTTTGGATTTTTAGATACATTTTATATTCCTTTTCAAAATTATAAATAATAAGCAAACCCCCTTTTACTCATACCTCAATGATTCGATTGGATCTTTCTCGGCAGCTCTTTTGGCTGGTGATAATCCAAAAATTACTCCCACCGCTGCCGAAACGCCAAATGCAACGAACACTGAAAGTGGTGAAATAACAGTTAAAATATCTGCAAAACGATTGATTAAGAAGGATAGCAGAATTCCAAGCATAATTCCAATAAAACCACCTGAAACGCTGATTAGTACAGCCTCTGCAAGAAACTGGGCCACAATGTCGGCTTTTTTTGCCCCAATGGCCAACCTAGTTCCAATCTCCTTTATGCGTTCCATAACCGATGCAAACATAATGTTCATTATGCCTATTCCGCCAACCACAAGCGATATACTTGCTATGGCACCAAGCACAATATTGAAGATATCCTTGGTACGCTGTTGCTGCTTTAAAAGAAGTTCGGGTACAATTATCTCAAAATCCTTAACACCTGCATGCCGTCGCATAAGCATTCGGCTGAGCACATCAGTGGTACTTGGAATATCCTGAGTTTCTTTTACTTGTACCACAATCCTATCAAGCTGATGGTAATTTTGGGATGATTGACTTTTTGTTGATACTCCCCGCATAATAAACCCTCTACCAGAAATTGTCGTGGTTGATTGAAGTCGTTTTGCATTCACTAATGCCCTGTTTTGATAACGCATTAGCATGGTTTTTATGGGGATATAAACGTTATCGTTATAAACATTAACCCCCGCACTCTCAAATCCGGTTATGGATAAATCTGTTTTTTGCAGTACCCCTACTACCTGCAACCAAACATGACCAAACTTTATATATTGCCCTATGGGGCTGGTTTTGCTAAAAAACTTATTCTTAATGTTTGCTCCAATTATACATACTGGCACACCTTGATCCTGCTGCATTTCAGTGTAAAAACTGCCTTGCTCTAGGGGTAGATTATAAAGTTCGAAGTAATCGGGCGATACACCCATAATCTTTGCAGGTACTCGGAATGCATCGTACTGAACAAATGAGTTTAAGCTTACTTCAGGGCTTATCCGCTGAACCGATGGAATTATCTGCCTAATGGCTTCCAAATCCTGCAAGGTTAGCCCTGGTGAGAATTTTCGTTTTTGGCGCTCCCCATTTTCTCCTTCGCCTGCCGAGTCATCAGTCTCTTCGAATATGGGATTTATTACAATATTGTTAACGCCTACCATCTCCATCTGATCAAGTATCTCTTGCTGAGCTCCGTTACCAATAGCCATCATGCTTATTACAGCGCCAACGCCAAAAATAATCCCCAGTGCCGTAAGCATCGACTTGAATTTATTGGCTAATATCGACTCAATGGCAATATTGATATCATGAATATACCTTTTGTACATAGGTTCAATTTGAAATTACCAAAAGTTATGCTTGGTATTTTATCGCTGTTTCGTTCTCCCATTTCCTCTGGGTATTTGAGCCTTTTGTGCTTGCTGTTCGTTTGCCGCTTTAATCTCTTCCTCCTTACGCTTTCGCTCTAATTCGCGCTTCTTTATCTCAGGGATAATTTCCTTTCCAGCTACTGAGTACTTGTCGATATTTGCAGGCATGCTTAGGTACACCTCTTCACCCTCGTCAAGCCCCTTCTCAACAATAATATAGTTCTCGTTCTGCTCACTTGAAAGAATAATCTGTTTTTTGCCTTTAACGGTATAAACATAGCTAAGTGAATCGTCGGAGTGAATAGCCTCAAGGGGAACAGAGATAACATCCTCTAACTTCTGGGTAACAATTTGGTTGCTCGTGGTCATCGAAGGTCGAAGGATTGGGTCGTACTCATTTACCTTTACTATAACCTCAAACACCTTGGCATCTGTGTTGGGTAACTGCTCACCAATATTGGCCACCTCGGTCACCACACCTGTATAATTCTTCTCAGGGAAGGCATCTACCCCTACCCTAACCTGCTGTCCAACCTTTAACTTGCTAACATCAATCTCATTAACATAAGTTTTGGATATCATCACAGATAAATCGGGAAGTGTAGCAACGGTTAAGTCCCATGGACTAATGCTTGAACCCACCTTCCGTTTTTGTCCACTCCATTCTCTTTCATAAATCACCATACCAGGCTTTGGTGCATACACAACAAACTTTTTAAGCACATCCAACATCTCCTGTCGCTCGCGCTCTTGCTTAGAGAGATTAATAGATACCTCGCGCATCGACGCCTGCGCTTGCTCCCTTTTCAGCTTATAGTTTTGCTTAGCCTGCTGATAATTACGCTCTGCTCTATCAAGATTTATTTGAGCCTGGCGCTGGGTTGCCGGTGGTTCAAACTTTGACTGGTCAACTACAATTTGGCGTTCCTCTAGCTCAAAGCTAAGGTTAATTAGTTCGTCCCTCAGACTCCGAAGCTGCAGCGTAGTATCAAGCTGTGTTTTCAGAAATTGCTGTTGACTCTTCTCCAGCTCATCGTCTATCTCCTTAAGCCTGTTGCTAAGTGCGCTTCGGTCGAGTGTGGCAACATAATCACCCGAGTCAACAACCGTTCCTTCAGCAATAAGATCCTGAATTTTAATCTCGGAGAAACGAAAACTTCTACTTTGCCTAAGTTCCTGGGGCGCAGTAATATCCTCCTTGTTCTTAGCCTGTAACTCACCAGTAATGGTTACCACTATTTCGAACGGTCCCCTTTGGGCAGCAATTTTTTGAGGTGCAACGCCCTCCTTTTTCGAAGTGCTAAAAATTAGCACTAGAACAACGATGGCTAAAGCACTTAGCCCAATTATCCACTTTTTATTCATTTTTTATTGATGAGTGTTTACTATGCAATGTAAATCTTTGATTGAATATTGCGTCCCTAGGTTTAAAAGAGGAATAAACATTTTAAAGATTTTCTATTAAGTCAATCGCTAACTTAGCAAATTCGTTGGCTTTGCTAATGGTTTTAGCTTCTGCATAAATTCTGATTATTGGCTCAGTATTCGACTTACGCAAATGAATCCATCCTTCATCAAAAGTTACCTTAAGCCCATCGATGGTATTGATTTTATGATTAACAAAATGGGCTTTAAGCTTCTCTAAGACTCCATCAGGATTTTCGCCATGCCCAATCTCAATTTTATTTTTCGAGATAAAATACTGCGGATATTGCGCTTTCATCTCTGTACAGGTCAACTTGCTTTTGGCTAAATGCGAAAGGAACAGAGCTATTCCAACAAGCGCATCACGCCCATAATGTAAGGGAGGATATATTATGCCTCCATTCCCCTCACCACCAATAACTGCGTTACACTCTTTCATCATTGCCACCACATTTACCTCACCCACAGCCGAAGCAAAGTACAGCCCACCGTGCTTAATGGTTACATCGCTAAGTGCAGCTGTGCTCGACAGATTTGAAACGGTATTGCCAGGCGTTTGGCCAAGAACATAATCGGCCACAGCAACAAGTGTATACTCCTCGCCAAACATGGAACCATCCTCACAAACGATGGCTAAACGGTCAACATCAGGATCGACCACAAAGCCCAAGTGGGCTTTCTTATTAGTAACAGTTGATGATATCTCGGTTAAATGTTCGGGCAGAGGTTCTGGATTATGTGGGAACTCTCCTGTTGGATCGCAGTATAGCTCAATAACCTCATCAACGCCCAACGCCTTAAGCAAACGGGGAATAGCAATTCCGCCCACCGAATTAACGCAATCGATGGCAACCCTAAAGTCTGCCTGCTGTATGGCTTTTTTGTCAACCAATTTTAGCTGTAAAATCTTTTCGATGTGCTTATCAGTAAAGTCGTACTCATCGAGCAGTACCCCAAGGTCATCAACCTCGGGAAATAAAAATTGATTATCCTCGGCTATTTGGAGTACATGTTTCCCATCAGCATCGGAAAGAAACTCACCTTTTTGGTTAAGCAACTTAAGAGCATTCCATTGCCGTGGATTATGGCTTGCGGTAATAATAATACCCCCATGAGCTTGTTCTTCAACTAGCGCCATCTCTACAGTGGGAGTGGTTGCTAAACCAAGGTTAACAACATCAACTCCGCTACCCAACAGAGCTCCCACCACCAGGCTGCTAACCATTTCACCCGAAATACGAGCATCGCGACCAACAACTACTTTACACTTCTTATTTGGATGTGCATTCTTTACCCATTGGGCATAGGCTGATGTAAATAAAGTTAGGTTAATGGGATTTAATCCATCGTTTGGTCCACCTCCTATGGTGCCCCTAATTCCTGAGATTGATTTTATTAATGGCATTTTCTATTTTCATTATTTAATAACAAAAGTGACGATTATTAACTTTACAGACAAATTATTAACCTTAAATTATACCCTATCATCGCTGCGGAATAAGCCTGAATATTTTTATCAATGTCGTATTGATAAGATTGTCGGCTCCGACTTCGCTCAGCCTGACCGGCA
>CALGIR010000049.1 GCA_937915475.1 uncultured Bacteroidales bacterium | reverse complement strand
GCATTCAGCAGTACATTAAATATTGCCAAGAAGATGACAAAAGCACCCAACGCCCCTACTCTGCTAGGTACATCGGTTCTTTAGTTGCCGATTTTCATCGTAATTTATTAAAGGGAGGGATATTTCTTTACCCCGAAACATTATCTGCACCCAATGGTAAGCTTAGGCTTTTGTACGAGTGCAACCCAATTGCTTTTTTAGCCGAACAAGCTGGGGGTGTGGCAACAACAGGTTCGCAGCGCATTTTGGACATTAAACCAACGGCTCTTCACCAAAGGGTTCCCTTTATTGTAGGATCGAAAAACATGGTTGATAAAGCGGCGCAGATGAAAGCAGAACATAAACTCGTTACCACGAAATAAGCCAAATAAGATTTGTATACAATTTTGTCTAAGAAAAGGGCTGCGCAATAAAACGCAACCCTTTTTTAGTACTATCCTTATTGCTACAAAGGCAAGTTTGCACTCTTAATAAAATCAAGACTACTGTCAATCTCTTTATACATCACAACATCTTGCTCAATAAACTTAACCTGCTTACGATACCTGGCTATAAACTCTTCAAGTTTAGGCGATGTTTTATCAGGACGGCGGAACTCCAACGCCTGAGCAGCATTGAGTAGTTCAATGGCCAGAATGCGTTCAACATTATCAACTACCCTTAAAAGTTTTGTGGCAGCATTTGCCCCCATACTCACATGATCCTCCTGTCCGTTTGATGAAACTATACTGTCAACCGAAGCGGGTGAGCATAGCTGTTTGTTCTGGCTAACCATAGCAGCTGCCGCATATTGCGGAATCATTAAACCTGAGTTAAGACCAGAATTTGCCACTAAAAATTCGGGTAAACCGCGTAGCCCAAAGATTAGCTGGGCAACTCTTCGCTCCGAAATATTACCGAGCTCAGCCAAAGCAATAGCAGCAAAATCGAGGCTAAGCGCAAGTGGCTGGCCATGGAAATTGCCGCCGGAAAGGATTAAATCCTCATCGGGCCAAATGGTTGGATTATCGGTAACCGAGTTGATTTCAGTTAACACTAGTTGTGATACATACGCTAACGCATCCCTTGAAGCACCATGTACTTGTGGCATGCATCGGAACGAGTAGGGATCCTGAACATGCTCTTTAGGCCTTGATATTAGCTCACTACCCTCGAGCAATTTACTAACATTAGCTGCTGTTTCAATTTGCCCGTTATGTGGCCTCACCTTATGCAGGTTGGGATGAAAAGGTTCAATTCGCCCATCAAAAGCCTCAAGCGATAAAGCACCAATAGTATCGGCAAGTTTTAAAATTCTGAAAGTCCTTAGCAATCCCCAAACAGCATGCGAACTCATAAACTGAGTGCCGTTTAAAAGGGCCAATCCTTCTTTCGATTTCAGTTCAATTGGCTCCCAGCCAAACTCTTTTAGCACTTTAGCTGCAGAACATTTCTGACCCTTGTAGCGAACCTCACCCTCGCCAATTAAAGGGAGAAAAAGGTTTGCAAGGGGAGCCAAATCGCCCGATGCTCCAAGCGAACCACGATCGTAAACAATTGGTAGAATATCGTTGTTGTAAAAATCGACTATCCGCTGAACGGTAATGAGCTGAATACCCGAGTGTCCTAATGCCAAAGCATGTGCTTTTAGCGCTAACATCAACCTAATAATTTCTGGTGCAACCTCAACACCTGTGCTACAGGCATGCGATATCACCAGATTTCTTTGCAGCTGCGATAGCTCATTCTTAGATATATTTTTGTTGCATAGGGATCCAAAACCAGTGGTTATGCCATAGATTGGGGCATCATGTGTATCTGTTTTTTTATCAAGATACTCACGACAATGGTTTATTAGGCTTTTAGCCTCTTTGGAAATCTCTAGCTTAAGATTGCCATTGGCAATTCCTTGGAGCAATTCGTAGGTTATGGGCTTGGGTGATATTGAGTGTACTTTAGACATATCGATAAAAATATTTATGTGTGTTTACTTTTTTTAAAAAATCAATCGCGGGACGACAGAAAATACTCTACAATTTTCTCCGTATTAATATTCTCCTGTTTACCTGTGAGCATGTTCTTAATTGAAATCTCACCGCTTTGAATCTCCGTTTCGCCCACGATTACCACGTACGCTATTTTTTTCTTATTGGCATAGTCAAACTGTTTTTTCATTTTTGCGGCATCGGGATAAAGTTCTGTCGAAATTACCTTGGCCCGCAATTTCTGAATTAGCGGTAAGCAGAAAGCAGCCTCCTTTGCGCCAAAATTGGTGAACATTACCTGCGAGCTTGCCAATAAACTCTCAGGAAAAAGATTAAGGTGCAGCATCACATCATAAATACGGTCGGCGCCAAACGAGATACCAACTCCCGAAACATTCTTTAATCCGAAAATGCCTGTAAGGTCGTCGTAGCGTCCACCACCGCAAATCGAGCCCATTTCCATATCATTGGCCTTAACCTCAAAAATGGCTCCAGTGTAGTAGTTTAGCCCACGTGCCAAGGATAAATCCAACTCAACAATTCTATCTAATCCCTCTAAACGCCCAACGGAATCAAAGATGGTTTTCATCTCCTCAACTCCCTGTAGGCCAATTTCTGATGATGATAAGAACTTTGAAAGGATACTTAGCTTTTCGGCATTTGTTCCTTTTAGCAGTATAATTGGCTGTAGTTTTTCAATGGCCTGTAGCGAAACGCCCTTGTTGGCCAGTTCCTTATTCACAGCTTCGATACCAATTTTATCAATTTTGTCAATGGCAACGGTAATATCAATAAGCCTTTCAGTTTCACCAACTACCTCAACCATTCCGCTTAATATCTTGCGGTTATTAATCTTAATGGTATGGCTCACTCCTAGCTTACTAAAAACCTCATCGATAATCAGCACCAGTTCCACCTCGTTTAGCAACGAGTTTGAGCCAACAACATCAACATCGCACTGATAAAACTCGCGATAACGCCCCTTTTGGGGTCTGTCGGCACGCCAAACAGGCTGAATTTGATAACGCTTAAAGGGAAAAGTTATATCATTTTGATACTGAACAACAAAACGTGCAAACGGTACGGTTAGGTCGTAGCGCAACCCCTTTTCGCAAATTTTTAGCGATAGGGCATTAGCACCATCCGATGTTACATCAGTAGGTTGTACACCTTTTGTAAAATCGCCTGAATTCAGAATTTTGAAAAGCAGTTTATCACCCTCCTCACCATATTTACCTAACAATGTTGATAAATTTTCCATTGCCGGCGTTTCGATTGGCTGATATCCATATATCTTAAAAACCGACTTTATGGTATCAAAAACAAAATTTCGTTGAGCCATCTCAATGGGTGAAAAATCGCGAGTTCCCTTAGGGATACTAGGTTTAGCGGAAGCCATAAAAATATCTTTTTATAAAATAGGTTGCAAAGATAGAAAATATTGGGGTAAAGTTTAAACAACAAAACCCATCTGCTAAAAATCAATAACAGGTATTTGAATAGATTAGTGAGAGGAGAAAACTCTGCCTAATTACTGAATAAATCTAATTGCTACAGGATACACAAAGCGCTCTGCGCTATTCGATTTTATTGATGCAATTATTATTACCACTAAATTAAAAATAACCAGAGCTGCCATCAACAATAACCCAATGCCAATAATAACGAGCACACCCGATATGATAAAAAAGATTTGCATTGTGATTTGAAAATTTAGCGCATCTTTTCCTTGTCTATCCACTTCTACATACTGACTCCTCTTAGCTAGCCAAAAAATTAGCGGCCCAAGAATAGCACCAAATGGAATTAATAACATACCCAATCCGCTTAAATGGCAGAGCATTGACATTGTGCGCTCCTCATTATTGATATAACTAATCTGTTGCATATAGCGTAAAAAGTTTTAATTAACTAGTTTGCGATATTTTATTCGTTTTGGCTCCTCGTCTCCAATTCGTTTACGTCTGTTCTCCTCGTAATCGGTAAATGACCCCTCAAAGAAGGACACTACTGAGTCACCTTCGAATGCTAAAA
>CALGIR010000048.1 GCA_937915475.1 uncultured Bacteroidales bacterium | reverse complement strand
TTCTTGCAGCAATCATTGGGGGTATCTTGTCGGGGTTGGGTTTAGGAATCATCTTTACACAGGGTGGTAGTACTGGGGGAACCGATATTATTGCCATGATAGTGAATAAGTACCGAAACATTAGTCCTGGCAAAGTTATCTTGCTATGTGATATTTTTATTATAGGTTCCTCATTTCTTGTGCTTACCGACCTTGTGCCTGTAAAACGAATTGAGACCATTGTTTACGGATATGTCTCGGTAGCAATTACTGGCTATGTAATTGATGCGGTACTCTCGGGAAGTAGACAATCTGTACAAATGTTCATCTTCTCAAAAAAATTTGCCGAAATTGCCGATGGAATTACAAAACGGGTCAACCGCGGTGTTACTGTTATTGACGGAATTGGCTGGTACACCAAAGAGAATCAAAAAGTAGTTATTACCCTTGTACGTAAACATGAGGTAAGCGATATCTACAAGATAATTAAGGAAATTGATAAAGATGCCTTTGTCTCTGTAGCTAATGTCATGGGGGTTTACGGCCATGGCTTTGAGCGTATTCGTTCGTAATGCATGGCAATATCAGCATTAACTAAATTTTCAAGAACACTAGGACATGTTACCTAAAATCCTTTATTTAGAGGCAAATTATAATTTTTATGCAAAAAAAAATCTTACTCGGTCTTATAATTGCCATACTATCTATTGTAGCAGTTCTCTTTTTTACCCAAACCAGTTGGTTTAGTCAGCAACCGCAATCACTTTTCGAAGAGTCCGATACTACTAGCTATCAGCAACCGCTGATTGAGTACGGAATACTTGTTGATTCATTCGTTGTATCAAACCACGTAATAAAATGGAATCAAACACTGGGCAGCATATTGGAGTCACTCAATGTACCTGGTGAACACATTCGGCAACTCGAAACAAAATCCAAGGGTGTTTTTGATATACGAAAGATTAGGGCAGGCAATGCATACAAGGTTTTTGCCAAACCTGATTCCAGCGCAAAGGTTGAATACCTCGTTTACGAGCACACTCAGGTAGATTATATAATTCTCCAATTCGCCGATTCGCTCATCGTAAACGCAGGTCAGCGCAACATTGTACCTGTTACTCGCATAAGCGAAGCCGAAATTTCCTCTTCGCTATGGGAGGCAATGGGCATGTACAACCTAAACCCCGTACTTGCGCTCGACCTATCCGATATTTTTGCATGGACAGTAGACTTTTTTGGACTTTATCCTGGTGATAAGTTTAAGGCCATATACGATGAACTATATGTTGCAGACAAGTCTGTAGGAATTGGCACCATACACGCCGCTTGGTTTGAGCATCGAGGAGAAAAATTCTATGCATACCGCCACAAGCAGGATTCGGTTTGGAGTTACTGGGACGAAAAAGGAAACTCTCTTCGAAAAGCTTTTCTTAAGGCACCTTTACGCTTTTCGCGCATCAGTTCAGGTTTTACGTATAAGCGAATGCACCCCATACTAAAGATTTATCGTCCTCACACAGGAGTAGATTACGCTGCGCCAGAGGGTACACCTGTTGTTGCCCTTGGTGATGGTGTGGTAATTGAAAAAGGATACAATAATGCTGCCGGCAACTATGTTAAATTAAAGCACAACAGCGTATATACTACTGGCTACAATCATTTCTCACGATTTGGTAAAGGCATTGCAAAAGGCACGAGGGTTCAACAAGGTCAAATTATTGGTTACGTTGGCAAAACCGGTTACGCAACCGGCCCGCACCTCGACTTGAGATTCTGGAAAAACGGTAAACCAATTGACCCTCTTAAGGTTGAAGCCCCTCCTGTGGAGCCCATAAGCGAAAAAAACCTCGAAGCATTTAAGCATAGCATTACTAGTTTTCAGGTAAAGCTCGACAGCATTTCTTTAAGACCTGTATTCCCTCAGCAAAACGCATTTTCCAGATTTTAAAACACCTCACTTCTCTTAAACAATACAGCCATTTAGTTGACTATATTCAATAGTTGCTCTAATCTATATCAAACATTTTCTGTGTTAACATGTTGTATAAAACACAACTACAATTGTCCTTTACCCTAAAATCGAATGTTATGAAACGAAAATTCTTTAGGATAAATCTCAAATTAGTTTTATTGTTTTTGATGGGAATATGGTTATCATCGTGTAAAACAGTATACTACCCAACCACTCACAATTCACCCATGCTCAACAATAAGGGGGAGTTCCAAGCCTCAGGAATTATTGGCACAGGCAACTTTGAGTTACAAACGGCATACGCCATAACCGATAACATTGGCGTTATGCTAAACGGAAGTTACTTTAATGGAACTAGGGAAATAGAAATAAACAACGAAAAAACAGAAATTAAGGAGATGCACAATCTCATTGAAGCAGGAGCCGGTTACTTTACTAATTTTGGTAAACTGGGGAAGTTAGAGGTTTTTGCAGGTGGAGGGGTAGGCAAGGTTCCTGCAAACTTTAGAGGTATTGTCTATTACGACGGAACCCAAACCAGTGACATGACCAAACTCTTTATACAACCCTCAATTGGATTAGGTAGCGATTTTGTAGATTTTAGCGGAGGAGTTAGGATATCAGCAGTTAATGTCAGCAGGGCGATGCGTTTATTTGCAGAACCAGAACTAACTATAAAACTTGGATATAAGCATGTTCGCCTTGTTGCGAGCATTGGCTTAGCACTGCCTATGAACAACATTAATAATTCAAGGAACGACGAGCTACTGTCATGGGATTATAACCCGGTAATAATTGGACTTGGCATACAATTGAACCTAGGCCGAAAATACGAGAAGCACTAAAGAATCTTATTAATATACGCATCAACAACCTTAGGGAAATGCTCATACTCTAGAGCATGAATTCGCTCAGCTAGGCTCTCGGGGGAATCGCAATGCAAAACATCGCATTTGGCCTGAAAAAGGATATCGCCTTCATCATATTGTGTGTTCACCAAGTGAATGGTAATACCGCTGTAAACTTCCTTTGCATCAATAACGGCTTTATGTACGTTCATCCCATACATTCCCTTACCTCCGTATTTTGGTAGAATCGCTGGGTGGATATTTACTATCTTGCGGGGAAAATAATCTACAATTGACTTGGGTAGCAGTTTTAAAAATCCGGCTAAGACAACAAAATCGATTTTCGACTTTTTTAATAGTTCTAGCACTACGCCAGATTTAAGGTCATCCATACTAAAAATATGGTGTGGAATATTTAATCGGTTTGCCCTTTGAATAACAAATGCTTTAGAATTTTCCGTTAGGACAAGTTTTACCTTTACACTGTTTGGCTTTGAAAAATACTTTATTAAATTCTCAGCATTTGTACCCGAACCTGATGCAAAAATAGCTATATTGCTCATCCTGTGATGCTTGTCTTGAGTTTTGGATAAAGAAAGGAAATAAATATCAATAAAAGGTCAAAAGTAAGAACAAAAAGTATACTTTTGCCGAGAATTAAAACTATTAAGTTTTTTAAATTGACTTAAT
>CALGIR010000047.1 GCA_937915475.1 uncultured Bacteroidales bacterium | reverse complement strand
CAATAAACAGAAGTTAGAAAAATCAACGAAATTAAGTTCGTAAAGTAGAACTAATACCTTTATAAAATACCTCAATAGGAACTTGTGGATTTGCATTTAATCCAATAATTTTCAACTCATGCAAAAAAGCATTCTCATACACTTTTTCTAGGAATCCATACCCTAATGTATTATAAACATCATAAAAAGCTCCAATGATTTGTTGAGATAGTTCTTTGTGTAAAAAATCTGCCATAATTTCCGTTTTTAAAGGATTTACTCCAAAAACACTTAACAGAGTATTTAAAAAAATCTGCGTAGGCCTGCTTCTTCTGCGTCATCTGTGTTCTATCTAAAGTTCCAACTGATTCTTCACCAGCGTATAGTACGCCCCCTTCTTTTGGCTTAGCTCCTTGTGCGTTCCCACCTCAACCACTCTACCTTCCTCGATTACCACTATCTGATCGGCATTTTTTACGGTGCTAAGGCGATGGGCTACAACAATTGATGTACGACCTTTAATGAACTCCTGCAGATTCTCAAGGATAACCCTCTCGTTATTAGCATCCAATGAGTTAGTGGCCTCATCAAAGAAGATAAACTTGGGGTCTTTATAAACAGCACGTGCAATAAGAATACGCTGTTTCTGCCCCTGACTTAAACCATGACCCTCACTTCCAATTTTAGTGTTGTATCCCAGTGGTAGGGTGCTAATAAAGCTGTCAATATTGGCAATATTAGCTGCATTAATTAGCTTACTCTTATTAATAATCTCCACCCCGGGCGCAATGTTTCGTGCAATGGTATCGGAGAAGATAAATCCATCCTGCATTACCACACCGCACTCCTCGCGCCAAGTTCGTAAGCTGTAGGCATCGAGGTTATTGGCTCCAAGCCGAATTTCACCTTTTGCGGGAGGGTAAAATCCCAGCATTAGCTTTACCAGGGTTGTTTTGCCGCTGCCCGATGTGCCCACAATGGCAGTTTGCTTGCCCTCGGGTATGGCAAGGCTCACATCGTTTAGTACCAGCTCCGAGTCGGGTCCCTCGTACTGGAACGAAAGGTTCTGTATGCTCAAACCAGCATCCAAAGGAATATCGGTAATACGTGAACTCTCCATATCCTCCTCATCGTCCCTAAGGTGCACCTCGGCAAGCCTCTCGAGGCTTATTTTGGCATCCTGGGTTACGTTGATAAAGTTGATCAGCTGATCGATGGGGCTGTTGAGCTGCCCAATGATATACTGAATGGCCATCATCATACCCAGCGTAAGGTTGCCATCCACCACGCTTTTGGCGGCAATTACGGTGATAATAATATTCTTAAACTCATTAACCAGTAAGGCTCCGCTCTGCTGATACTGGCTTAGCGCAAGACCCTTAACCCCAACCCGGAACAGCCTTGCCTGAATGCTCTCCCACTCCCACCGCTTCTGCTGTTCGCATCCGCTAATCTTAATTTCCTGCATTCCCTGAATTAACTGGATAAGGTTGCTCTGGTTGGCCGACATCTGCGCGAATCGTCTGTGGTCGAGCTCGGCACGCTTTTTCAGGAACAGCCAAACCCAAACGGCATACAATGCGCTACCGATGAAGAATACAGTGAATATTTGCACACTGTAAAAAAGTAGCACTGCACCAAAGATTAGCAGATTTATCAGCGAAAACAATACATTTAGCGATGTGCTGGTAAGGAAACTCTCAATACGCCTATGGTCGCCAATGCGCTGCATAAGATCGCCCGTCATCTTGGTATCGAAGTAGCGCATGGGTAGGCGCATAAGCTTAGCCAAAAAATCGGAAATTAGCGAAACGTTAATGCGAGTTCCTAGATGCAGCAGTATCCAACCACGGATAAACTCCACCGAAACCCGGCTAAGCGTTAGCACTAATTGTGCTATAAGCACAAGGTAGATAAAGCTGATATTACGGTTGCCAATACCTTGGTCTACTATACTCTGGGTAAGGAACGGAAACAGCAGCTGAAGCAGGCTACCCAGTATTAACCCAAGGAATAGCTGAACCACCATTTTATGGTATGGCTTAAGGTAGCTAAACAGGAACCCGAAGTTACGACGGTTGGGCTTCTCATCACGGGATGAGTAGAACTCGGGTGTGGGTTCAAGCAGTAGAGCAATGCCCCTTTGCTCTCCATCCTCCGAAGTGGATACCCAGCACTTCACAAACTCGTTACGTGGAAACTTCAGTAAACCCCCAGCGGGGTCGGCCACATGAACGATTTCACGTCCCTTTTTACCCGTAATTTTGTAAACCACCACAAAGTGATGCTGATTCCAGTGCACAATGGCGGGCAGAGTAGCCTCATCGCGCAGCTGCTCAAAGCTGAGCTTAACGCCCATAGTACGGAAACCAATACTCTCGGCAGCACGGCTAATGCCCAGCATACTTACGCCTTCGCGGGAAATATGGCTACGCTCGCGAAGCGTTTCGAGGTTGTAGTGCTTGCCGTGGTGGCGTGCCACCATGCGCAGGCAGGTAGGGCCGCAGTCCATGGCGTCGTGCTGATGATATAAGGGGAAGGACATTGGTTATTTTGGTTGTTTATTGCGAAGTTAAAAGATTTTTGGAGACAATTGATAAGTGATGGGCAAAAGTAATTGAAGTGACGAGTGACAGGTGACGGGAGTGACAAGTGACGGAAGTGACGGGTGACGGGTTACTCTTTCCATATTAGGCTGTTAAGTTCTTCCACGCGCTGGGGGTTAACTACAAAACCTGTTTCTCTTGTATAGGTTCCGCACTCTTCCACTGGAACATAACCCTCTTCGCCTTGCCACTTGGCTATATATGGGTTGTAGGTGCACTTAGATGGTTGTGAGAGGGAGTTTTCAGAATCTTTTATAAAAACTCTGCAATCGGTACACATATGACGATACTCACAGTCTTTGCATACATCTATTTGATCTTTAGTGATATTCCAGTACCTTTTAAAATCAGGGTGACTCATAGCCTGTTCAAGTGTTGTATCTTTTATGTTACCATATGATTGGGAACAAGAAGGACAATTTTTTATATCGCCATTGGAATCGACACAAACCTTTCGGTTAAGGCAGGTATTATGGTTGATTGACTCGAAGAAAAAATCGTTATTACAAATAAAATAACTTGGGCTTACCACCCCACATTGCTCAGAACCTATGAATAACTCTACTGTTTGTATAACCTGCCAATTATTATATACCTTAACCCCTGTCGAATATGCTGAGTAACAGATAATACTTACAACTGATTCAAATTCCTTAGTAATAAACTCTATAAAATCTTCATTAAACTTGATTACTAATTCAATACCTCTAATATTTTTTCCAACAGTGTATTTTAGCGTTTTTATAATATGGTTCTTTTCTGCGTACGAATCAAATCGTAATTGAAGGGTTTTACATCCAATTGAATCTAGTTGATCTATGGCTTTAAATACATCATATTTCGACTTTTTGCCCCAGTCAATAATGCAGTTAATGACTGAGAACGGATTACACCAATTGGTTTTTATGAAAGGGAATAGGTTCTTATCACCCATTGGGCATTGAAAAATGATTTCCTTATCCAGTAACTCACTGAAACGATTAATGGGAAGGCCTTGAAGTAATTCTTCTGAAATAATATCTAAACCAAGCAATTCGAAGGTAGGCTTGTCTATAGCAAAAACGTCCTTTCTAGAAACATCGTATATGACATAGTTTCTATAACCACTTAGAGGGAAACAGTTTGAAAAACATTTATAGTATCTCATACTTGAATATATGTATCAAAATTGAAAACTAAAGATTCTTGAAGTAGGTTTAGAGGGCTGGTCTGCTATAACCCTGTTCGATTGTAGCTGCCTATTTGGTATTAGCCTCACAACTCTAATTGAACTTTTTTCCAACAAAACAGCATTTCTCACACATAATGGCATAAATGATTTATTGGGCAATAACTTCTCTTCCTTTTTCATACGCTAGGTATTTAGCAATATCCATTTCAATAGGGTAATTGCAATTCTTACTAACCATTTCGATATTCCCTATAGGATTTACCTCAAGGAAAAAATACTCTTTTTGGGGTGTAACTATCATATCTATGGAGCCCGTATCCAGCCCAAGTTTATCCATAAGGTTACCAAGTTGTTTTTCTATGTGCTTTGGTAATAGGAATGGCACCATACGATTAGGCTTTTCATCATCATAATTTCTAAAGTCAATCGAAGTTCTGGAATTATTCTGCGAGAAGATAGCCATTGAGTAGAATGAATCCTTTAGAAAAAAGACCCTCAACTCTATCCACTTTTCAATGTTATGCTGAATTAGCGAAGGGAAAAACTCAGAATTCTTATCAAAAGTTGTACCCTCTATAGGAGTTGTTAGCAATTTTGAGGATGAGCCATCAGCATTTCGAAAAGTCTCAGCTTCGCTAATGGGTTTTGTTATTAATGGTTTATAAAGCGCTTCATTATAGAGGATGCTACCTTTACCTGAAATTACTGTTTCTGGAATAGAAAGACCACACTCTTTGGCGATTGTCAGAACTATAGGCTTATTGATAAAAGACTTAGAAAAACTACCCAGAGCACCTTTTTTTCGTTCCATGACGAAAAAGATATAGTGCTGTAGGATTTTCCACTCGTTCGAGAGGAATTGCCCAACCTGCTGCACCGTATATGACTGATTTCCCAATTCGGCTAATGAAGCCTTTACGCAATTTGAAGCAAGGCTACCCCTTCTATACCACACTTGACTAAACTGGCATAAGTCGTAAACTCTACCGTTCACTTCAACCTCAATAACTCCTTTGGTTGGGGATATGTTTACTATTTTTACCTCGTCCTCCCTATTGATGCGTAAAAACTTTTTCCCATTAGATATTAACCATTGTGCTACCTCATCAGTAGTACGCTCGCAATCCTCGCTGAAAATTAAAACCATAATCACTATCTTTACAGAGATTCAGGTATTATAAAATAACTTACAATGCTTTGGCTAAAACGGAATTCCTTTAACAAATCCTGATTATTTTCAATACTTATATCCTCCTTATCTGAATTTCTCTTTATCCTAAAACCATTGTTTTTTAAAAAAAATTCTTCTGTTTCAATTATAACGCTAATGGATTTTTTAGCTAATGTATGGAACTCTTCATTTATGGGTTCTAAAGTTTTCATAACTTTTAGATTGTAGCCAATTTCTTTAAAACCTCGAATATGCACGTCGAAAGGGAAAGACTCTTGATTAAAGTATAGAGCAATCTTAATATTCTTTTTAGCCGCATCGTGCGCTGACTCCAACCCGATAGATTGCCTGTACTGGTCAATTTGCTTTAGGTTTTCTTCACTTGCAGACTCTTGGGTTATGGTTTTGGTGTTTAGGTCGGCACATAATGTAAATCCACCTAGCTGACGTGTAGAATCCACCTCACTATGGCTCATGGCTAAACCAAGGAATTGAGGAGAAAGGTCACCATTAAAGACTGCATGTCGAAGGAGCGGTTCAAGGTCGTACCGTGAGAAATCCATAGACCTATAGGGTTCAACATTTAATTCGATTCCATTCTCCTTAGGGAACTTAAGCTGATTCCTGAGCCCGAAATGATGGAGTAGCACATCAAGGGGCAAATGATGCCTGTTGAAAATAGGTACAGGGGGAATGCCTCGCTCTGAGATTAAAGCGTGCAGAACCTTGGCATGCCCGTAAACAAGGCTATCATAGCTCTCTTTAGCCCTTCGTTTAATCAACCAATCTTGCTCCCGTGCTCTAAGTGTATCGAGTATGGCCATGTAGCTGGAATCAACCCTAGATAGGTAGATCGCCCTAAGCGAGCTGTTACTTTGCCTAATCTCTTCCCACATAGGCTCGGGGAGTTTTTTAAAATATCGGGTATTGAGCGTATTAATATCAACTCCCTTTGTAATCATCTCCATTATCCACTCCTTGGCCTGTGCATGCTCTCCAATAACTATTGCGCATAGGGAGGCATTGTGAAGGTCGTTTAAGTGTCTTTTCTCGAACGTTGAAAATGCTTGCTTATAGGTATTGTACGCTTCGTGAAAGTTGAGTTCAAATACCCTTAACTCAGCCTGATTGATAGTATCATAGTACACCCTATAATTCGGTTCAGTTTGAGCAGATACGCTGAATAGGGTTATGTGTAATAAAAGTGTGAAGGCTATTGGATATTTCATATGTCTATTTATTTGTTTTCAAGGAACACCTGCCGGTCCTCAGGCAGGTATGGAACATCCATTGATTAACCATTCCTCTGTGTGTGTTAGAGCCGTTAACATGGATGGTTCATAACAAATGTATTGGATTAACATGTGCTAACAAATAGCAATGAGAATAATGTACACCCTTTTTCTGTCTTGGTTTTAATGTCAAAGCGGGCTGATTAAACTGAATACTTCTCTTTTGTCTATGCAAGGATAAATCTTTTAGTTTTATGGGCAAAGCAAAATAGTTTTATAATCTGTGTTGTTGCAACACGATAAAACCGTTCTTATCCCATCAAATTAAATGTTAGCGAGGGATCGTATAAGCAAATTGGGCGGCAACCGAAATAATCCGGCACAACTAAAGCCTGTACCGGATTAATGAAGTTACACAAAATTTGCTAGCACTGCATATCTTGATAGAAAATACCAGAACTCGTGACTACAAACATAACAACGCAGCCTTGATCATCAATTCTGGTATATTCCTCACCGTGATAGATTGCTCCACCAGATGTTCCAACGGATCCTCGTCCAGAATAAAATTCTTCTCCACCATAGATCTTAGACATATCAATGCTTTGTTTCTCAAACTTTTTTAGAACACTTTCCATAGCACATAAATTTTAGTTTCCCTACTCTTTTTAGGGCTTTTCGGATTTCCGCCCACCAAACCACCCTTGGCGCCTTATCAGCAATTTGGTTTACCAAAAATAACCCGTCTCGGGGACATGTCATGTCCCCGAGCGATTTTCAGGCATGCTGTACAACATGTTTTTTGCTTTAAGCCATACATTGCTGTATGTGTTGACAATGCAGAAAGCGAATACCATTAATAATAACCATTGAACTACCTCATCGGTTGTTCGTTCGCAATCCTCGCTGAATATTATCAAAACCATTGTAAATATTGTTATTCGTAAATAGCTATTTCCATTACGTCCACAATATTTTGGCTAAAGCGAAATTCTTTTAGCAAATCCCACTTATTCTCAATAGTAATGAATTCATCATCAGACTTTCTTTCTATCCTAAAACTATTTCTTTTAAAAAACGATTCTCTTATTTCCCTCGAAACGCCAATAGAAGATATTGCTAAAATATCAAATTCTTTACTTTCTTGCTCTAGTGACTTCAATGCCTTTTGAGAATATCCAATTTCTTTGTATCTTCTGATAATCTCATCAAAAGGGAACGATTCTTGATTATAGTAAAGAGCAACCATAATATTTTTTTTTGCTGCATCTCGTACTGGCTCCAATCCAAGGGATTGACGATACTGGTCGATTTGTTTTAGGTTTTCTTCACTTGTCGACTCAGATTTTATAGTTTTGGTATTAAGATCCACATATAAAGTAAATCCTCCAAGTTGACGTGTAGAATCCAACTCACTATGGCTCATGGCTGAGCCAAGAAATTGGGGCGAGAGATCGCCATTAAAGACTGCCTGTCGAAGGAGTGGCTCAAGGTCGTACTGTGGGAACTCCATGGATCTATATGGTTCAGCATTTAGGTCAATTCCGTTTTCCTCGGGAAATTTAAGCTGATTCCTGAGGCCAAAATGATGGCGTATAACGTCAACGGGGAAATAATGCCTATTGTAAATAGGTACAGGGGAAATCCCACGTTCTGAGATTAAAGCATAAAGCACCTTGGCATGCTCGTAAATAAGGCTATCGTAGCTCTCTTTAGCCCTTCGGTTAATCAAGTAGGTTTGTTCCCGTTCCCTTAGCGTGTCGAGGATGGCCATATAGTTGGAATCAACCCTAGATTTGTAAATCGTCCTAAGCAAACTGTTACTTTGCCTAATCTCTTCCCACATAGGCTCGGGGAGTTTTTTAAAATATCGGGTATTGAGCGTATTAATATCAACTCCCTTTGTAATCATCTCCATTATCCACTCCTTGGCCTGTGCATGCTCTCCAATAACTATTGCGCATAGGGAGGCATTGTGAAGGTCGTTTAAGTGTCTTTTCTCGAACGTTGAAAATGCTTGCTTATAGGTATTGTACGCTTCGTGAAAGTTGAGTTCAAATACCCTTAACTCAGCCTGATTGATAGTATCATAGTACACCCTATAATTCGGCTCAGTTTGAGCAGATAGGCTGAATAGGGCTATGTGTAATAAAAGTGTGAAGGCTATTGGATATTTCATATGTCTAGTTTGAGATGGTCTAGTTTGACTGGACAGATTTCTATTTAAAAATAGAGAATTATGCAGGGGCTATTTCAGGTGAACAATCATTAGTTTATAGTCCTCGTCTCCAGAGGATGGCTCAATAAAACTGTATGCTATTGAATCGGTGATATATTCAGGATAAAAATCAGGGCCTTCATCGAGGTCATTCCTAAACATCTCACCTCGAAAAATTGGTTTTAGCTCAGGAGGGCAATACATAATCTCCTTTAGGTTGGCATCCATTATGTAGGAGTTGCCACTCTCGGTACTAACAATATGTGTTGCTTCCATCGCTATTGCCTCCCTTTGTAATGCACAATCATAATCACCGGATTGTCCTCCATGGTAAGGTTTTCAACCATGCTGTCCAGGCGGCTCTGGGCAACCTTGTTGGAAGCCACCCTGGTGCTAGGGCTCTCCATGTCCATGAGCTCATAAGCATAGAACCACGATACTCCAAGCCGACTGCTCATGGTGGTTCGAGGCCAGAAGTCGGGGCCGCCATCATAATCGTTGGGTAAAAAGGTCTTGTCGCTTCGGGCTATGCCTAAGGTGGTTTCGGGCCAAAACTCCACGGGGTACTGCTTCCCTTGGGTTAGACCAGTTTGCTTATCGAGCCATACCAGCCAGGGCTTATTGCGCACCAGCATTTGCACAAACAGGTGGGCTTGCGTCTCGAAAAAGAAGATGTACTGGGTGGAAGCTTCGGCAACCGCCTTTGTGGGTAGGGTCAGCCTATCGGTGTACTTGCCGTTGTACTTACCGATATCGAGGATATACCTTGGGGCAAGCTCCTTGCCATTAAAGGAGAAGATGGTGTCTACCGCGTTCTCATACACCAGAACCGTATCAACATTATAGGGGCTTATCCAAGTGCCAATATAGTGCTGTAGTTTCTTCCAGCTATTGGTATTAAGAAAATCATCGTGATGACTTTGTCTGAAAAATAAGGTATCATCATCCAAGGTTCTTGATAAGAGCATATAACCTGTTTTACGGCTGAAGAAACCTAAATCGTCTCCACTCAGTAACCCTCCCTTAAAATATGTGGTCGTATTGCTACCTCCATCATGTCGTCCTAACCTATGAACGAATTCCCCATCGTAATCGTAAATCGGAAAATCGCCTAAGGGATAGGCTTTTACAGCAACCAGCCCTTTGCCCTCTACAGGAACTACACCAAGCGCTTGAGAATACTCTCCAGGGCCTTTTCCCAACTTCCCCAGTCGAGTGATAAACTCCCCACTGCGGTTAAACATTAGCGCACCCTCGTTCACTGTGGTAAGAAAGATATGGCTTTGGGTTACCTTTACGTTAGATATTCGTCCAAGCAGTTTTCCACCTACCAACCCCAGCTTAACGTACTCAATGCTGTCGGCTATCTGGCTAAGGGATGGTGGTAGGCCAGGGCTGCTGCCATTAAGTACCTTCTTAATGCTGAGTGTGTATGGGAATGATAAGCTAAATTCATTTTTGCTATTGGATACATTACTACAAGAAAAGAGCAAAATAAGAACCAATAGACACATTGGTTTGTAGCAGTAAAAACATTGTTTTGTCATAGTTAGGGTTTTAAAACTTAAGAAAACCAGTAGGGGAAACCCCTACTGGCAATCGTTACAGATTTACTTTGTGGCAGCCCATTTGTCCTCACATCTGCACATAACATCACCTCCAATAGAAGTGAAACCACTTTCGTGGTTTGTATTCATATTTTGATCAACAGAAGAACCACCTGGCTCTCCATCGTAATGGCACCCACAACCGCAGCAGGTACCGCCTTTAATGGCACTCATTTCTCGATTCTCCAACTCGGTTTTGCTTAGCTGGTTTAGTTTTAACTCTTTCATAGTTGAAGTTTGTTTAAAATTATTAAAAAATTATCATTCTTTACCAAACCACTCCTTGGCGCCTTATCAGCAATTTGGTATACCAAAAATAACCCGTCCCAGGGACATGACATGTCCCCGAGCGATTTCCAGCATGCTATACAACATGT
>CALGIR010000046.1 GCA_937915475.1 uncultured Bacteroidales bacterium | reverse complement strand
GGCTTAAAGAGAACGTTATATGTGGTCACCTAATTCCAGCTGGTACCGGACTGAGAGAGTTTGACAATTTAACTGTGTACACAAGCGAAGATAAGAAAGCTATTGAAGAAGCTGAGAAATCTGTTGAGAGTACAATTGTCTAAAACAATATTAATATTTGGAAAAGCGAGGGGTTTGCCCTCGCTTTTTTTTATCTTTATAAATTCAAAACTTAAATTACACTACAATGAGCGAAAAAAAGAATCCGTTGAATATAGAACTTACCGAAGAAATTGCACAGGGAAATTACGCCAATTTGGCAATCATTACCCACTCTGCATCGGAGTTTATTCTTGATTTTGTAAGAGTTATGCCTGGTTTACCAAAGGCAAAGGTGCAAACCAGAGTAATACTTACACCCGACCATGCAAAACGATTACTTGTTGCCCTTAAGGATAACGTTGCAAAATTTGAGAGCCAGCACGGAACTATAAAAGTAGGAAAGACTAATCCTGGGATGCCACCATTCCCAATGAACTTTGGAGGGGGGCAGGCTTAATTACTTTTTATCCTAGACTCTAGGAACCCGAGTCTCTATAGTTGATGGTGAAGTTGCTTTTCTACCGGTAGGCTAACCAACCTTTTGGGACTGTCAATATATTTTTGTAAATAATCTTGGGAGTAGTTTGTCGCTGTTCAGTTTATAAAGATTGAGGGGACTAGTTTTGTATTGGTAAAATATTAGAAGGAAAGTTGATGAGATCATCTGGGTTTTGTTATTTGCTCACAGATTCCCATTTAGATGTTTTTAGTATACTAAAGAAAGGATTGGGTGTGCAACTTTTAACATTGAGTATACTAGGGTAATCAACTCGCGTTAAATGCAGACCTTGGGGGTAAGCCGCAGTAACTTTTTTAGGTTTTATCCTATTACTAAGAATTTGCTCAAATTCACTTATTGATATTTCGCTAGTACCAACATCAATAATCCTTTGAACAATAAGTCTTACCATGCCCTGTAAAAATCGGTTTGCAGTAATCTCAAATTGAATTATTCCTGCTTGTGTATTGATGTAAAGTTTTGCTGATGAAATATTGCATTGGGTACTACTGTGTTTGCTTGGGCAGCGACAAAAGTTTACGAAATCGGTGTGCCTTGAGATTAACTCTACCGCATGAGCCATTAGCTTAATATCAAATTTATTGGGGTAGAGTGAGCTAATATCTGCCAAATAAGGGTCTTTATGGGAATGAATAAAATAATTATAGGTTCGGGCTATGGCCGTAAACTGTGCATGAGGTTTACCCTCAACCTGGCTTATGTTCAGTATGCTAATATCATTGGGCAGCATTTTGTTTAGCCTGTGCTTTAGGTCAAAATTAAAAGCCTGGTCATAATCAAAGTGAAAATAGTACTGACTTGCGTGTACCATCGTATCGGTGCGTCCGCAGCCTATGCAAATTGTGTTTTGATGCAATGCTTTAGATAGGGTCTCCTCCAGTATTTGCTGGACTGTGGGGACGTTTGGTTGTCGTTGCCAGCCGTGATACGCAGTTCCCTTATAGGCTATTTCAACAAAGAAGCGATACTTACACATGTGTTTACAGTCTTTAACTTGATGCAAAACTAGCAAATTAGAATAATTAATTATTGAAGTATCCTTCTTTCTACTTTTGCTGATGTTTATTATTCTGTTTTATGGGATGCAAATGAAGTATTACATCAAAAATTCTACCTGTCGTTAAACCTTTGGGAGAAAGTTTATCCAATTAACTTCAGTAGTTTTGCACTCTCATTAAAATGAAATGCTAAAAAGAATTCGAGCCTCATCATCGTTTGCCTATATTGCATTGGCCTTTGGCATCGTATGCATCGGTTTTTCGGCAATTTTTGTTAAAATAGCCAACGTGCCAGGTTCTGTTTCATCGTTTTATAGGGTTTTAATTGCTGGCATAGCATTGTTTCCCATTTGGATTTTAAAAGGGTACAAAGTGCCATCGTCCAGAGATTTAGGGCTTATTTTTATTGGAGCAGTCTTCTTTTCTTTCGATCTTTTTTGTGGAATACGGCAATATTGCTTACATCCGCAGCTACAGCCACTCTACTTGCAAACAATGCCCCAATTTGGGTAGCCCTTATCTCTTTGTTTGTTTTTAGGCAAAAACTGGAAATAAAGTTTTGGGTTGGTTTACTGCTTTCGCTGGTTGGCCTTAACATTCTGATTGGTTTAGATGTATGGCAAACCATGAACTTTAATAGGGGTGATATACTCTCGATTATTGCAGGTTTTTTCTATGCTTTGTATTTATTATTTACCCTCGAATCAAGAAAAAGAGTGGACACTGTTTCGTTTATGTTCTTTTCATTGATATTCATGATTGTTGTGCTTTACGGAGCAACACGTATATCTGGTGATTCCATAACTGGATTTTCTAGAACTACATGGGGAGCACTATTGGGGCTAGGTTTGATATCACACTTCTTTGGATGGCTTTCCATTAACTATGCCCTTGGGCATTTAAAGGGAACCAATGTTTCGGTAACTCTTTTATCCCAGTCAGTTATTACTGCATTGGTAGCAATACCTGTGCTTGGAGAGTCACTTTCAGTGAACCAAATAGTAGGTGGGTTGCTGGTTTTAAGTGGAGTTTACCACGTAAATAGACGAAGAGTAAAGTCTTAATTTTCAGGCAAAAAAAGTAGGATTGTCTCAAAGAAATCATCCCTATTAATGGGTTTAGTAATGAATGCATTGCAGCCGGCTTTTAGGGCATTTTCCCTATCCGATTCGAATGCATACGCGGTTTGTGCAATAATTGGGACTGTTTTATTCTCTGCTCTTATGGCTTTGGTTGCATCAATTCCGCTTAGTTGGGGCAGTTTAATATCCATCAGAATTAGATTAATATTGGGCGACTGCTTGAATGTTTTAATTGCATCTTCTCCATTCAACGCTCTAACTATTTCTGCTCCAGTGTCTACTAATAGCACCCAAAGGTATTGGTAGCTAGAGTCATCATCCTCTACAATGAGTATCTTTTTATTTTTCCAAACTGGGATGAGATTTGCTGCCGATGTTTCATTATTAGTTATTTGCTCTGCCGATTTATATGGAATGGTGAAAAAGAAAGAAGATCCTTTCCCTAAGTCGGACTCTAGCCACAGGTTGCCACCTAACAATTCAGCAAAAGCTTTGGAAATTGGTAGACCAAGCCCGGTTCCTCTTCGACTATCGATGGTTGCATTTTCAACCTGCTGAAAGCGAACAAAGATTGATTTTTGGTTTTCAGTGGCTATGCCTATTCCAGTATCGCTAATTTGAAATTCAATCATATTGTTTTTAATCGTGTACCCAAATACAATATCACCCTTGTGAGTAAATTTCAGTGCGTTTACTACTAAATTATTGAGTATTTGTTTAATTTTCTGTTCATCGCCTTCAATATTTGCTTTCGAGTCAGGGAGGCCCTTTCTAAGCAAGAGTACTAATTTTTTATGTCGTGCAGTTGGTAGATGCGTTCTGTAAAGATTCTCTAATAGAGCGTTAAGATTGAATTCGTTATAATAAACAGCGGTTAAGCCAGACTCTATTTTCGAAATATCTATAATGTCATTGATAATTGATAGTAACTCCTGACTATTTGCATTTATAATGTCAATGTACTCTTTGCGCTTATCTTTCTGAATGTCTTCTTTTTCAAGTAGTTTCGAAAAACCGCAGATTGCATTCATAGGTGTCCGAATCTCGTGGCTCATGTTAGCTAAAAAAGAAGATTTTAACCTGTCGCTTTCTTCGGCTTTTTCTTTGGCTCGGTATAGCTCCTCGTTGAGCTGTTTATACTCCTCGTTTTGGGCTTCAATCTCTTCGTTTTGCTGCTTTATAAGCCTTTCGGCCTCTTTCCTGTTTGATATATTTCTGATAAATGATTGGTAGGTACCATCGGGCATTTGCTTCGAATTCATTTCAATGATTGCCAAACTTTTGTCTTTCCTTTGGATTATTCTTTCGTTTTTTAGCGTTATTCCTTTTGCAAGTAAATCATAACGCAAAGGATTTTTGTCTGTTTCATCATCTTTATAAAGTTCTGATATGTTCATTTTTAGCAACTCTTCTTCGGTATAACCTGTTAGCATGGTTGCCGCTTGGTTAACCATAATTAAATTGCCCTTTGTATCGCCATGGAAAAAAGCATCCGTTGCCAGCTCTATTAACTCTTTGTGTTTTTTGTATTGAGTATTAATCTCATCTACTTTCTCTTTGATTTTGTTTTCAGCCAATTTTAAGGCAGTGATGTCAGTTATGGTTCCAATATAACCAACAATTTCGTCATTAACTACTTCGGGTTTAGCAGTGCCTAAAACCCAAACAACTGTGCCGTCCGAATGGAGGAATCGGTAATTAGCCTCTGAAATAGCACCTTCGGCGGAGTGTTTAGTCCATTTAGAGAAGGTTTTACCAGCATCGTCGGGGTGAACTGCTTTTAGCCAGTTGTTCCCCATTGCCTCACTTGGCTCTAGTCCTGATAGTTCACACCATTTAGGGTTAACATAGGTAGTATACCCATCAGTACGAGTTCTGAAAATACCAACTGGTGCCATTCGAGCAAGATTTTGGAACAGCTGTTCGCTTTGTTGTAGTTTTATTTCAGCCCTTTTACTTTCTGTAATATCCTCGCCAAAGCCACATATATATTCTTTGTCGGCAATTTTAAGGTAGAACGATTTTATTCGTTTATTACGTTCGTTCCCGTGTTTATCAATATGTAGTGTTTCGTGCGAGGGCACTTCTCCTTGTTTCAGGGCAATAAAATAGTTGTTAAAATTTGCTGCATAAGTAGGATCAATTCCTTTTATGCCTTTACTGTAAATATCATTTAAAGAATAACCCAGGTTGCTTTGTACAATTTTGTTAACGTATTCAATAGTCCCATCAGGATTAAAGAGGTAAATCTCTTGTTTTGCATTCTCTACCATAAATTGGAACTTGTACAGTTCTCCCTGGCTTTTCTCATAGTTCTTAACCAGTTGATGCAGTTTTTTGTTTAAGGCCTGAAGTTCTGTATTCTTTTTTTGCAATTCTGAAGAGCTTGTCCATACCCTTTTGCGAAGAGAAATAATAATTATTGCTAACAGAATGATTAGTCCACCTAGAATAAAACCAATAATCCTATATCTACCTTTAAGTATTATTGGGCTGTACTGTTTTAACCACTTGTTGAGTGATTTGTAGTAAACCGAGTTGGGATTGTTTTTAAACAGAACCAAATGCTTATCGATGGCATTAACAATTTTTGGATCTTGAGCCTTTGGAAAGGCAAAGTACACTTGTGAAGGTCTGAAGATAATGGAAGATGGAACAATTTCATTCTTCTTTTCTTGCGAAAAATAGAAGAACCTTGTTGCCAGCATTATATCGCATTGATCAGTTTCCAATGCCCTCGTGGCTGATTGATAATCGGGGAATACCGCTAAGCTGAAATTAATTCCCCAGTTACGCTTAATTTCCTCAAGCATAAACTCTTCCTGAACAGAACCTTTAATTACGGCGATTTTTTTGCCGCTCATATCGGCAATTGATCTAATATTTGAATTTGTTTTTGCGTATGCTTCAAGCCATGTTTCAATTACAGAAACATTGTTTAGGGTAAATTCCTTTGACCTAACTTCAGAGTATGAAACATCGAGAAGAATATCGATCTGTCCTTTTTTAAGCCGTTCAATATTTTCGCTCCAGCTACCAAAGATGTATTCAATTTGCCAGTTTTCAAGTGTGGCGATTTCCTCAATGATATCAACAAAAAACCCTTTGGCCTTGCCGTTATTGTCTACAAAAACCTTAGGGCTGTTTTGATAGATGCCAACAGTTAAGGTCTGTTTTTGGTCTTGGGCATAGGGCTTAAAAATGACAAAAGCAATAAGTAGGATTGCTGCAAATAAACCTTTGATGGTTTTTTTAACTGTCAATTGATGTGTGTTTTTAGATTTCTCGTATTGCTAATTTACAAAACATTTACATCAATATTAGCAAAATTTTGCAGCAAATAAGTGAGTTCGAAATATTGAGGGTTTCAGTTTTAAGGAATTGCTATTCGTAAAAGTTTTTATCGAAAGCCTTAAACTCCCCTTTTTTCAGTACAAGACGGTTCCATGTAGCGCTTAAAAAACCTAAACCATAGCCAAAAAGTTGAATCCATGCGGCTGCAATGCTAAGTATAGCTATCCAAAAGTTTTTGTAAATAGTTAGTGCGTGAAAGAATATCAGTAAGCAATAGATTAAAGGCATAGTAAAAAGTAGGGGCAGAGCAATTACTGCAAGAGCAATCAGTATTGTTCCAGCAACAAATGCCGAAGGCAATAAATGCACCAGTTTTAACGATTTTGGGTGTAGAAGGTAAAGGTTTATGCGGGCAATGCCCGAGTTGAAGACTTGCTTGTAGAATTGACGGAAATTTGTGCGCCGTTTATGGAAAACAAAGGCTTTTGGGAAAAGACGGGTTGTAAATCCAGCATCAATAATTCTGAGGCTAAAATCAATATCCTCGCCAAAGCGCATTTTAGAAAAACCGCCAGTTTTATCAAAAACTTCCCTAGATATTCCCATGTTAAAACTTCTGGGGTAGAATTTATCCAGTCGTTCTTTTCCTCCTCTAATACCTCCAGTTGTAAAAAACGAGGTCATTGAGTAACTAATTGCCTTTTGGATGGGTGTAAATGAGCTGTGTGCGCTGTCTGGCCCACCAAAAGCATCTACTGGGTTAGCGTTTAATTCGCTTTCTACTTCACAGAAATATTCTGGAGGAATAATGCAATCAGAATCGAAAAAGATAAAGTAATCGCCTTTAGCCCTTTGGGCGCCGTAATTCCGAGTAGTTCCAGGGCCTGTGTTTGACTTGCTGTAGTATGAAATGGTCAGCAGGTTATTGTATTGATTAATAATCTGTTTGCAAGGTATCGCGGATCCATCCTCTACAATAATAACCTCAAAGTTTTGCACTTTTTGGGAGGATAGGCTTTTAAGTAAATCATCAACCTCGTCGGGGCGGTTGTAAACAGGAACTATTACGGAGTATTTCGGGTGGCTCATTTGGAGTTAATTTTACACAAATATAGTGGTTTACCTCATTGTGCAAAGCTATAACAGCTAATTTACGGTGATATAGTGCCTGATTTTTTGAAACGTTTTGCTATCAACCAGCTTATTATTGACAATTTCTTTTTCTGATTGAAATGCTCCAACAGTTTCTCTGTAGTATATAATTGCCCGTGCCTGATAATCGCTTAGGTATGGATGCTTTCTCAGATCATTGTAGTCGACTAGGTTAATGTTTATCTTTTCAATCTTAAGGGAATCAATATAAATGCTGGGTAATATTGACTCAAAGGTCTCTTTTGGAAATCCGTAAACTTCGGTTAACTGATTTACGCTGTAGTATCCACCCAAAACATTACGGTAGATAATAATACGTCGGGCGTAACCACGGCCAATCCCTTTTAGTTTAACTAGTTCAAGCGTGTCGGCTGTATTGAGTTCAATCAGCAAGACCTCTGTCTCTATTACGGTTGTATTATCATTCTCGGTTACAGTTTTATGCTCAAACTGGTTGTTATCAATCTGAATAAAGGGCGATAATCTGTTGAATAGGATAGAGTCGATTACATAGATTTTGCTAAAATCTTCAGCTTTGCGAAAAGTTCCTCCCTTTGAACGGTAGTTTTCAATAACCCGTGATTGTTTTTGGGATAATCCAAGCCGAATAAGCTGCGATGTGGTGACTGTATTTGGGTCGAAATTGAACAACTCAGGCTCCTTGGCAGGCGGCTTTTCCTCTTCGATATACGAAAAGGGTTGCTTAACTCTATCCACAGGCTGATTTAGCGTAAGCATAAAACTATCGACCTTACTAAATAATTGTGGGTTGCCTAATTGGCTTGATGAGGCGAAGAAAATGCGGTGTATGTATGGAGTGATGGCAACTAATAAAATTAGGAATAAAAGCACCAAAATTCCATAGCGCTCAGCTCGAGAAAAATTTAACCATTCTTTCCACATGCTGAATAAAGTGTTTAATCGATGTAAATTAAAAGTACCCATTTTATTTTAAATAATAGATAATACAGCATTGTAAGTTAATCTAAATATTGTTTCGTTTTCATTCGTGTCCGGAAAAAACATATTTTGGGATAAACAATTCGTGTTGCGATTGGCATCGGCCAGTGAACCGAAAAACAAGCACAGCGGGCGTTAAGAAAAATTTGTTGTTTGCAGCACCGACCGCAGGGAGGTGCAAGTTCAGATTTTTTAGACCGCATCGCGTAGTTTTTCGAGTGAGGCGGACGCAGCCTTGAACTTCTTTGCTTACTTTCTGCTTTCAAGAGAAGAAAGTAAGTGGGGTCTGGGGCAAAGCCCCGGATATTAGATACGGGTGATTTGACCAGTAAAAGCAAGGTTCCTGCATTAATGTAATTTTTTTAATCGGACAACAATATTTCGTTTTAGGTAAATATCTTTCAATGTAGGTTGTGTATCAGATTTCTCGCTCTTTTATAAAGCCTTTAGATTTAATACTGCTCATTGCTTCTCTTCGTATGGTTTACAGTTAATCTCTATTAATGAGGGCTTTACAAAAAAGAGCTGTTGATGAAAACCAACAGCTCCAATAGTCTTATTTTAGAGTATGCTTTATAGTTCTTTTAGTAGTTCCTCAACTGCTTTTTTTAGCTGAAGATCTTTTCCATATAGTACAGCCTCAAAAGGATTATCAATCTTTACATCGGGCTCCAGCTGAAGGTTCTCTAGCGCCCTGTTCTCTTTAATGCCCCAAACGGCAATCATTGGAATTCCAAAAATAATTGTAGGATCAATTTGTGTTTCCCACCATACGGCTGTTCCTGTCCCGGGCACGGGCATTCCAATAAGTTTTCCAATTCCTTTGGCCCTATAGGCATAGGGAAAGAGGTGTGCGTCGCTATAATTTCCCTCGCTCATTAGAACTGCGCTTGGTTTCGACCATTTGTCGCGGGGTTCTCCGCCTCTGGTTTCAAAGCCATAAGGCCTAAATGTGGCGTAGGGCTTTCCATCAAGAAAATTTGAGAGATCTTCGTGCAGCCAACCTCCGCCGTTAAAGCGAGTATCGACAATAAGTGCTTCCTTATTAGCGTTTTTACCCTTCACTTCATCATAAACTGTTCGGAAACTATAATCGTTCATTCCCCTAACGTGAACGTAACCAATACGTCCATCGCTTAGCTCCTCCGTCATCTTATGCATGGTTTCAACCCAACGCTTGTAAAGTAAGTTGTTCTCCTCACCACTCGAAATGGGTTTCACAATCTCATCCCATCGATTGCTCGTTGCTGGATCGAACACGCTCAATAGCACATTATTGTCTGTTTTTCTATTCAGTAATTTATTCCAATCTATTTGATCGTTAATTACTTTACCGTCAATTTTCTCAATCACATTTCCTGCTGTAATCTTACTATCGGCTTTATCAAGTGGACCACCCTTTATCGCCTCAGTAATAATTAAGCCATTGCCTCCTACCTTTTCATCATAAAAAAGGCCAAGCGAAGCGGTAATATCACCATTCTCGGGGCGGTGGTAGTACCTTCCGCCAGTATGCGAACCATTGAGCTCACCCAGAAGTTCGCTTAGCAGTTCCTGGAAATCGTAGTTATTGTTGATATGAGGAAGAAATTTCGCATAGCTCTCGCGGTACATTTCCCAATCAATTCCATGTAGGTTAGGGTCGTAGAACTTCCGCTTAACCTGCCTCCAGGCATGATGAAAAATATATTCACGTTCCGCGGCTGCATCCAGAACCATCTCTGCATTAATACTAACTGGGCTTACCTTCCCAGTTTTTGTCTCAATCTTTTGAATTTGTCCACTTGCCATAACAAACAGGTTGTCGCCATCCTTGCTTATCTCCATTTGTCCGCCCCTTGAGCCAATTTTAGCCAACGATTTTAGCTCCTTGGTCCTTGTGTCAACCTCCCAAATATCATAATCCTTCTCAAACCGAGCCATAAAGTAGAGCTTATCGCCCTTAGGAGAAATTTTGTAGCTGGCTAGGTTTACCGACCCCGGTGTTAATTTTACTCTCCAGTCCTCAACATGCTCAAAGTTGGGATTCCAGTCGGGGGTTGTTGGCTTTTTCTTGTCAACCTTACCTTTTTTCTTGCCCTCATCCTTGTCGGATTCCTTCTCTTCGTCCTTTTCCTTGTCCTCTTGCTCTTTAACCAGATCAAACTCCTCCTTGCTTAGCATAAACCGGTCGTATGCCCCTTTGTCAAAGAACATTGCATAAATATCAACCTCTCTGGCACCCTGATATGCGAGAGGTCTTTTACCATCCTTATCATTAACCCAAAGCAT
>CALGIR010000045.1 GCA_937915475.1 uncultured Bacteroidales bacterium | reverse complement strand
ACTGGATACTTCGTCGGTGGTCACCATATCTGCAAGGATTCCAATTCGCTCGAAGATATTCTCAACCAAACCTTTAGTATGGAAAAGTGTGGTAGATTCCTGCTCCTTAGTCCAACTCTCTTCGGTAGTAAATCCTGTTTCCCAGATGGCTAATTTAAAAACCTCGTTATACGCTTTAAGCGGTTTTTCCTTAGTGCTTTTGGCCTTATTGAAATAGTAGCAATTGCCCCATTCGTAAAGTTTTAGGTTTGACTTTTTTCTGTTGATATTGTAACTTACCGACTCAAGCCCACCGAACAGTAGGGTTTGTCGCATACCGTTTAAATCGGTGCTAAGCGGGTTAATAATGCTCACAATATCCTGCACGGGATAGGTCTCAATCTCGTTATAGTATGCTATGTGCGTTAGTGAGTTGCACATAATCTCGTTCATTCCGTTTGCCGAAAGCGTATCGGAAATCATGTTAATTGTTCTATGCCTATCGGGGCGTATTGAGTATGCAAGTGAACCTTCCACCTTATCGCTAATCTCAATATTGTTATAACCATAAATACGAAGTATCTCCTCCACAACATCTGCCTCACGCTGAACGTCAACCCTGTATGCTGGAATCTGTAGTTTTAGTTTCTCACCTATATTGCCTACCACCAATATATCTAGTCCCTCTAGAATTTTAATTATGGTATCTTTTGGTATTTTCTTGCCAATTAAATTATTTACGCTGATTAAATCGAGTTCAACAGAGTAGTCGGCAATGGGGTGTGGGTAAACATCAATAATATCTGAGGATATTTCACCTCCTGCAATCTCCTTAATAAGCATTGCGGCTCTTTTAAGTGCCCAAATGGTAATGTTTGGGTCGGTACCTCTCTCGTAGCGGAATGATGCATCGGTGTTGAGTCCATGTCTTTTGGCTGTCTTCCTAATCCATACAGAATTAAAGTAGGCACTCTCCAAAAACACGTTTTTTGTTTCCTCTGTAACACCTGCTTTTATGCCGCCAAAAACGCCAGCAATACACATGCCCTCTTGCATATTGCAAATCATTAGGTCGTTATTGCTTAGCTTACGCTCAACGCCATCGAGGGTTGTAAAAGCGGTTTGGTCTGCCAGTGTTTTTACCACAACCTTTTTTCCTAAAACCTTATCGGCATCAAATGCGTGCAATGGCTGTCCAATTTCATGTAGTACAAAATTGGTGATATCTACAATGTTATTAATGGGTGTTTGACCTATTGAGCGTAGCTTGTTCTGAAGCCAATCGGGTGAATTGGCAACCTTTACATTTGATATGGTTATGGCCGAGTACCTTGGACAGGCTGTTGAATTCTCTACTTCAACAGGAATTGTTAGACGCTGATGATCAACTAGAAAATTATCAACACTGGGAAGTACAGCTTTTGTGGGAGCAGAAAGGTTAAGGTATGCTGCTAAATCGCGGGCAACACCAAAGTGCGAAGCAGCATCGATGCGGTTTGGCGTTAGACCAATCTCAAACTGATAATCATCTTGTATATTGAAATGCTGGGCAGCTG
>CALGIR010000044.1 GCA_937915475.1 uncultured Bacteroidales bacterium | reverse complement strand
CTGACCCCTCGCTTAAAGGTTATGAAAGGGGATACCTTACGAAGCAAGGTGCAATAAGTGTTGATACTGGTATCTTTACTGGCCGTTCCCCTAAAGATAAATATATTGTTAAAGAGCCTAAATCGCAGAACAATGTATGGTGGTCAGAGAAGGGAAAGAAAAGTTCGGATAATAAACCAATTACTCCCGAAGTTTGGGAGCATCTAAAAGAGATAAGTGCAAAGCAACTTACTGGCAAAAAACTCTATGTTGTTGATGCATACTGTGGGGCCAATGAGGACACGCGCTTAAAGGTTCGCTTTATAATGGAGGTGGCATGGCAAGCACATTTTGTTAAAAATATGTTTATTAGGCCAAGTGAGAGCGAGTTAGAGAATTTTGAACCCGATTTTGTGGTACTTGTGGCCTCTAAAACCTCTAATCCTAAATGGAAGGAGCAGAATCTAAATAGCGAGGTTTACGTTGCTTTTCATCTAACTGAACGTATGGCCGTAATTGGTGGAAGTTGGTACGGTGGCGAGATGAAAAAAGGGATTTTCTCTGTAATGAACTATTTCCTCCCACTAAAAGGGATGGCCGCAATGCACTGCAGTGCAAATGTTGGTAAAGAGGGCGATGTTGCCATTTTCTTTGGTCTATCGGGAACAGGAAAAACGACCCTGTCGGCCGACCCAAACCGTGCACTTATTGGCGACGATGAGCATGGTTGGGATGATGAAGGCATTTTTAATTTTGAGGGAGGTTGCTATGCCAAGTGTATCGACCTTGACCCTGAAAAAGAACCCGACATTTACGCAGCCATTAAGCGCGATGCGCTTTTAGAAAACCTTGTTGTTGATGATGAAGGTAATATTGATTTTGGCTCGAGAGAAAAAACGGAGAATACCCGCGTATCATACCCAATTTATCACATAGAGAATATTGTAAAGCCAATTTCAAAAGCAGGACACGCAAAAAAAGTTATATTCCTTACAGCCGATGCCTTTGGTGTGTTACCTCCAGTTGCTAGGCTTACTGATGACCAAACACAATACCACTTTCTGAGCGGTTTTACATCTAAACTAGCCGGTACTGAACGTGGAATAAAGGAACCACAGCCAACCTTTAGCAGTTGCTTTGGGCAAGCATTCCTGTTACTTCACCCCACGGTATACTCGCACGAACTTATAAAGAAAATGGTGGAGCATGGCTCGCAGACCTATCTTGTTAATACTGGTTGGGTTGGTGGACCCTATGGAGTGGGTAAACGTATTGATTTGCCCGCAACGCGTGCAATTATCAACTCAATTCTAGATGGAAGCATTGAGAATGCAGATTTTGAGGTTATGCCAATATTTAACCTGCAAATACCCAAGGCCATTAAGGGGGTTGATAGTAAGTTACTGAATCCTAGGAGCAGCTGGCCTAATCCTGCTGGCTGGGATGAGGCTTCAAAAGAACTTGCAAAGAGGTTTATTTCGAACTTCGAGAACTTTACCGATAATGAGGCTGGTAAAAGCCTAATTAAGGCGGGACCGCAATTATAAACAGGTTACCTCCATCAGAATAATTTAACTGAGAAATTTAATACAAAGAAAGGGGCCTTATTCGCCCCTTTCTTTATATCTGTGGATAGTTATATGCTCAGTCCGAGTACTATTTTAATCCCCTTTGCCTAAGCAACGGGTCGATTGAAGGAGCCTTACCACGGAACTTAATGTACTGCTCCATGCCCTCTCCCATTGCATTATCGGAAAGACAATGCTTACGGAACTTAGCGGCTAGGTCCTGATTAAACAGGTCGCCAGTCTCCTTAAATGCTTCAAAAGCATCAGCATCGAGCTGGCCAGCCCACAGGTAAACATAATAACCAGCAGCATAACCACTCCCAAATATGTGTCCGAAGTTGGTTGTGCGGTAGCGTGGTACAATTTCATTAATCAGTCCTAACTTGCCCATTGCTTTTCTCTCAAAGTCAATTACATCTGTCTCTTTAGTTATGTCAGATGTGTGCCATGTCATATCAAGATATGCAGCGGAAACATACTCAACGTTTGTAAATCCTTGGTTAAATTTACTACTGCGCTGCATTTTCTCAATAAGGGCATCAGGAATAGATTCACCTGTCTGGTAATGCTTGGCATAAACTTTAAGCACTTCTGGCTCACCTGCCCAGTTTTCCATTACCTGCGAGGGTAACTCTACATAGTCGCGAGGAACACTGCGGCTAGTACGATTGTAATGTCCATCAGCAAAGAAATTATGCAATGCATGACCAAACTCATGAAAGAAAGTTTCTGCTTCGTCCCAGCTAAGCATAGCTGGTTTATTTCCAACAGGGCGCGAGAAGTTGGTAACAATAGTAACCACTGGGGTAATTTTCTCTCCGTCTTTATAGCTACCGCTACGGTATGTTCCGCACCATGCTCCTTGCCTTTTGGCAGACCTTGGGTGTGGATCGTATAGCAGTACGGCCAGATGTGAGCCATCGTTGTCAAACACCTCGAATGCCTGAACCTCTTCGTGGTAAACAGGGATATCTGGCCTTTCTTTGTAGGTTAAGCCGTAAAGTTTATTTGTAACATAAAAAATACCTTCGCGAACATTGTCAAGGGTAAGGTAAGGCTTAATCTCCTCCTCGTCAAGATCATACTTCTCCTTACGCACCTTTTCGGCATAGTACCACCAATCCCACGATTGAAGTTTAAAGTTGCCCC
>CALGIR010000043.1 GCA_937915475.1 uncultured Bacteroidales bacterium | reverse complement strand
TCGTTATAAACTGGGTAAAATGGGAGTGCTGTAGACATGGCAGCACCAGTGCCACCCTCCCAGGCTGCTCCAACACGGTGGTTTACGCCGTATGTGTACGATGATGAGAGTGTAAACTTGATTATATCAGAAAAGTCAGTATCGAGGTTTAACCTTCCGCTAACTCTTTGGTACTTGTTGTTTTTTAAATACGATTGGTTATCACTAAAAGTGCCTCCAAAGTAAGTGTTGAGCCAATCTCCAGATTTTCCGAAAGAGAGGTTATATTCCTGCCTAAAGCCTGTTTGGGTTACCAGATCCCACCAATCGGTATTAACCGTTTTTGCCTGCTCAAATGCTGCTGCACGTTCTGCCGGGGGACTATCTGCTGTTGTAAAGTTGGGTAACCAAACGGCTCCTGTGCCACCATCGTTCTCCCATGCTTCTTGCCTTAGCTGTAGATATTCGTGGCCAGAAACAAACTCAGGGACATAGGCAGGACTTACAATGCCTGTTCGAACCGAAAAGTTTATACTGGGCTTTTTGCTTACTCCCCTTTTGGTGGTAATAAGGATTACGCCATTGGCGCCACGAGAGCCGTAAATACCCGCAGAACCAGCATCCTTCAGAATTTCTACAGATTCAATATCGTTTGGATTAATGGTTGCCAGAGGGTTATTGTTCATTGCTCCGCTATTACCTCTAAGGAAGTAATCCTGAGTAATAGCTACGCCATCAATAACGTATAGCGGATCACCACCAGCGCTAATCGACCCTACTCCCCTTATTCGTATAACTGAACCAGAACCCGCAATTCCTGAACCGGTGATTACCTGAACACCACTAGCTTGCCCTTGTAATGCGGCCTCAAACGATGGGGTTGGAACGGCCATTAGTTCCTTTTTTTCAACCTTAATAATGGCTCCGGTAACATCCCTTTTTCTTTGTACACCATAGCCAACAACTACAACTTCTTCAAGAGTTTCAGTTGCTTCATTAAGCTGGATATTGATGGTAGTAGATTCTCCATCAATTAAAACTTCTTGGGTAACGTATCCAATAAAGGAAAATGCTAGGATTGAGTTTTTTTCAACACTAATGGAATAGTTGCCCATTCCATCACTAGCTGTACCTATTATAGTTCCCTTCGAAATAATTGAAACACCAGGTAGTGGTGAGTTATCTCTGGCATCGGTTACCCGACCGGTAACAGCAATTTGTTGCGCAAAGGCATTTACACCTATAGTAATAAGGAGTAAGAGCAACATCTGCAATTTTAATACAATGTAACCTTGCTTCATGATAATTTTTTAAAATGATTAAAATGAAAAATTAATTTGGCTCTTATTCCTTTCAAAATCATTACAATTTAAGCATTTTTTAAGAGTAAATCAAAGAGTGTTCATTAATATATGCCTAAAAATCAATGCAATCGAGTGCGCAATCGATTGTAAATTGTTAAATAATTTAAGCTAATGTTTTACAAATAGATTTTTGTACTCTAACAAAAAATAAAATTACTTGTTCAATAGCTGCATTTTAGCTAATTTTGGTAAAGTAAAATACGTGCCTGCCACTTAATATCGCATCCTCATGAGATCATCGAATGTAACAATAAAGGACATTGCAAAGTTGCTTGGGATTAGTCCGTCAACTGTATCGAGGGCGCTAAAGGATCACCCAGATATTAGCCAGATAACCAAGGATAAGGTTAACAACTTGGCAAAGGAGATGAACTATAGGCCAAACCCAGTTGCACTAAGCCTTAGAAATAGGCGTAGCAATGTAATTGGTGTGGTAATCCCTGAGATTGTTCACTACTTTTTCTCATCGGTAATTAGCGGTATCGAGAAGGTAGCAGGCGAGCATGGTTACAGTGTAATGTTTAGCCAGTCGGACGAGAAATATGAGAAGGAGAAAGAGGTATGCACCACTTTTCAGCATAGTATTATAGATGGTGTCTTAATCTCAGTATCAAAGGAAACTGTGGATTTTGCCCATTTGCAAAAGTTTGAGGAGGGGGGGATACCAATTGTTTTTTTCGATAGAATGATAGAGGAATTTAACTCTGACCGTGTAATTATTAACGACTATGAGGGTGCTTTTCAGGCTACTGAGCACTTGATTATCGAAGGACGGAGGCGCATAGTTCATTTTGCAGGTCCTAAAAATAGGCTAATCAGCAAAAATAGGCTAAAGGGATATATTGAAGCCCACAAAAAAAACGGAGTGGTTATAGATGAGTCGTTGGTTATTTATTGCGATGAGTTTGAGAAGGCGCTTGTTGAAACCCAGAAGATAATTGATAGTGGATTGAGGTTTGACGCTATTTTTACCGTAAACGATTTTACTGCCGCTGGAGTGCTTAAAACTCTACAAAGGAATGGTATAAAGGTTCCTGACGATGTTTCTGTTGTGGGGTTTGGGAACGACTACATAGCAGAGATGATTGAACCGACTCTAACTACAGTATCGCAGCCAGGCTTTACCATGGGCGAAAGAGCAATGCAAATGCTGATAGATAGGATTAACAACGAGAAGAATGAACCTATTCAGACCGAGGTACTACCAACCAAACTTGTGGTTCGAAATTCCACAAAACCAAGGTAAAATTTATTATTAATCAAAGTTTTATTAAAATATTTACAATTATTTTAACTCTATCGTAATCGATTGAAATGCCTGTTTAGCCCTATTTGCCTTGCACATAATAATCTTTTTGCATTCTAAGAATTTGGCATAATACGATTTTCGCCTTATATTTGACTGGCTACTTATTTATCCTTTCTTAATCATTCCAATTTCTGGAAGTGATATTTTATTGCATAAACTTACTTAATAAACTACTGTCATGACCAAACGTCCACGTTTATCATTTTGGCAGATATGGAATATGAGCTTTGGGTTCTTGGGCATTCAATTTGGATTTGCCCTGCAAAATGCCAATGTTAGCCGTATCTTCGAAACCCTTGGTGCTAATATCGATGATATTCCTATCCTTTGGATAGGAATATCATCTATA
>CALGIR010000042.1 GCA_937915475.1 uncultured Bacteroidales bacterium | reverse complement strand
GGTTCCGTTCTGTCTTTATAGATGGGTACAATAGCCTCAAAATCTTCAATACTTGCTTGTTCGTTAATTCTGTCTACTACCTTAGTATTTACAAAGGGCATATCGCACGAAACAATAAATACAGCGGGGTTCAATGCATTTGTTAGTGCAGAATGAATGCCCCCTAATGGCCCTTTGTCCCTAATAATATCCGTATAGATAGGGCATGGCATGATTTTACTGATTTCGTTATCATTTGATATTATGATAGTTTCCCTAAATTCTGCTGAGAGATTTTTAATAATTTGCTCAATAAAAGTTATCCCATTATGTTTTAGTAGTGCCTTGTTGGCACCTTGCATGCGACTTGCTTTGCCGCCAGCCAACACAGCCAGCGTAGTGTTTGGGTATTTAATCATCTAATTTATAGCGATTTTAAATTAACCTGTTTTTAATGCTGATGTAAATTTATGAAACAATAGCTATTTGTTTACTGTTTAATAGTAATGAATATCTTTATCGAAACTTTGAAGCATGAAGATAGGAGATTCTTTTATATCCACTCAGGAGGTGACCAACTCAGTTACGGCTAGCAGTCTTGGTTCTGGCAATTTGTCAGTTTTTGCAACACCATCAATGATTGCCCTAATGGAAAATGCTAGCATGATGGCCGTTAAGGAATCCTTGCTGGAGGGAACAACAACAGTTGGTTCCGCTATTAACGTTAAACATACCAGGCCTACACCCCTAAATACTATGGTGAGCGCGCAGGCAACTTTAACCACGATTGAAGGAAAAAAGCTTACCTTTGCCATAAGAGCATGGGATGATAAGGGTGATATTGGTGCTGGAGAGCACGTTAGGTATGTAGTAGATACCAAAACTTTTATGGAGGGCTTAACTTAAATTAGACCAATAATTAAGATTATGCAAAGAGGATTTATAGCATTGTTTTCGCTTTTGGTTTCTTTAGCTGTATTTAGTTGTGTCAGCAAGGAAAAAGAAACCTCTATCGATATCTACCGAGATTTCTCGCAGCAGAACAACGGAGTTTTTTTCTCTGTTCCCCCTGGTATAGCATCCATACTTCTTGATGATCAACAGAAGGGGACGGAAGAACTGAGGCAAATGCTGAGCAATGTTAACAGTTTGTCTTTTCTCATAATCAACAATAGTTCAGGCTCTAAGGAGAGTTTACTCTTTGCCGATATTGATACAAAACTCCATAATATCAACTTTGTTGATTTGGCCATGGTGAACAATGGGAAGGAAATAGTTAAAATCATGGTTCAGAAAGATGTGGATAAGATTAACGAGATGGTTGTCCTTGTATCGAATTACAACGCTTTTTTTTGCGTAAGTTTTAAGGGAACATTGGATATTGCTAAAATTGCCAATTTGGCTCAACCTGAAAATTTAGCAGCCATATCGAATCTAGATAAGTTTAATCGCTAATTTTTTTATTGAATCAATAAATTTGCACGGTATTTGATATTAATCACCGTAACCAAAACAATTTTCGTAACCAAAAACAATTTTAATGATGAAAAGAAACTTTTTAAAACTTATTGCAATTGGAGTTCTTCCATTTTTTATTGCAGTATCATGTAGTAAAGATGATAAGAACGAGCCTTTAACTAAGCAAGAAGCAGTTGAAATACTAGAGGGTTCAAATCAGCTGATGGCCCAAACAATGGGCGAAATATTGCAAACCGAAGCTATGGGAGCCCTGATGACCTTCGCTAATCTTTATTTTCCTGATGAGAGGTCAACTCCTAATCTAGTTGATGTTACTGAAAAATTAGTTCTTCTAACCGGACAAACTACCGTTGAGCCAATTCTGCCTTCTTTTACATTTACATCAAAAGCAGAGGTTGAAGATACCCCTTTTGGCAATTATGGTACTTACACCTGGGATTTAGCCCTACAAAGTTGGACTTACGAAGCGAATCCCGATAACGAGTTAATTTTTAATTTTCCTTCCGATGGAACCCAAGAAGAGAACAATGCAGTTTTAACCCTTAAGGATTTTAATTTTATGGAGATGGAGGGAGGTGGACTTCTGACGGGGATTAAATTATCGTTATTGGTAGATAATGTTAATGTACTGTCAGTTGATTACGCATTAGCACTCAATGCTGAAGGGTTAGGTGATCTTTCGCTTACAATTGATATGAAACCATTCTTGCTTTCGGCAGATCTTAACTTCACATCCAACAGCACTGGTTTAATGCTAGGGATGCAGAATTCTATGAAAAAAGAGGGAGTTACAATTCAGGCCTCTAACCTACAAGCGCAATTTGGACCATTGACATTAATGGATTTTATTAATGAGGATGGTGAAGAGGATATTGAAGACGAAATTATGCCCTTAACCGTTGATGGATTTGTGCAAATGGGTGAAGTAAAGGCAACGCTTGAAATGAATCTTGCAGAGTTTTTCCAAGGGCTGTCAAACCTTACAGATCCCGCCGATATTACTACTCATGCGGATAAGTATTTAAAGGTAAAACTTTATGTTTATCCTGCCGGAAACTCAATAGCTTATGTTAGATGGAGTCTTGTAGACGGTGAACCAGTACCACTTCTCGTGTTTAGCAATGGCGATGAGGAGTCACTATCAAACTACTTTCCAGATATTTTAACAGACTTACTTTCATAATTCTGTGAATTAAGCATTTTACGTACAAAAACTAAGGCCGTTATTTTTAACGGCCTTTTTTGTTGATTTTTAGGCAATAGAGCACGTTGTAGTGTTCAATGGCCATGCCTCCTTCTGTTCTAAGTTATTTTGAAATAATCTTCGTGTTGCAATTTTGAAAAATCTCCCTAATACTCTATAGCATCAATACCGTAAAGCACTGCTAGAAAGGAACGATTATTGTGACTTCTCGAAATATTTTCTATTTTTATACCAGAAGTAACCCTTAAAATTACATTTTCTGTAGATTTCCCACTCAATATACATAGGCCAAAATATGCTTTTAGATTTTTGGAACGAAATAGTGGTAAAAAACCTTGCGCTAATCCTATTAGTGGTTTACCTGCTTACTGTTCTATCAACGGCAGTAATGGTAATTCACGAAAAGAGAGATCCTGCAAAAACCAGCATTTGGGTATTAATCCTAATCCTTATGCCCATAATTGGGTTAATTCTCTACATGTTTTTTGGTCAAAGTCATCGGAAGGAAAAAATATTTAACCGAAAAAGTTTGCATGACCATCAGCAAATTGCACAGATAAGCAAAAATCAGCTAAAGGATATTAGAGCAGAAAAGTATATTGATATTCCCAGTATCGAAGAGAATATCCGAATAATTACTCTCCTTTTAAATAATAGCAAAGCTTTGCTTACGCTTTATAATTCTGTTGATATTCTTCAAACAGGTCCAAAGACCTTTAGATCTATTATTGAGGCAATAGATGGAGCAGAATCAAGTATTCATCTTGAGTTTTATATTATTGAAAATGACGGGATTGGGAATTTAATTCAGGAAAAGCTTATTACGAAAGCGAAAAGTGGGGTTGAAGTAAGGCTAATTTACGATGATGTAGGCAGCTGGCATTTACCAAAGCGTTACATTGAAGAGCTGAAAAATGTGGGTGCCGAGGTTTACCCCTTTATGAGGGTTAAATTTCCATTATTAACGAGCAAGGTTAACTACCGTAACCATCGTAAAATAATTGTTATCGATGGTAAAATTGCCTTTATGGGCGGGATGAACATTGCCGACAGATACCTTAAAGGCAATTTTACCATCGATAACAATTATTTTACGATGGTTACGGT
>CALGIR010000041.1 GCA_937915475.1 uncultured Bacteroidales bacterium | reverse complement strand
TTTACCATGCTAACGCCTGGTATCTCAATGGGATACTGAAAACTTAGGAACAGCCCTTCGCGTGAGCGCTGCTCGGGTGAAAGGTCGAAAATGTTTTTACCATTAAAGGTGATTTCACCTTTGGTAACCTCAAAAAGTTCGCGACCTGCAAGCACGGCACCTAAAGTGCTCTTGCCCGAACCGTTTGGCCCCATTATTGCGTGAATCTCGCCTGGTTTTATTTCAAGGTTAATTCCCTTTAAAATTTCTTTGCCATTAATACTGGCGTGTAGGTTCTTTATTGTTAACATGGTTTGTACCTTTTATATCGATATGAGATTTTTGTTAAAATTTTTTACCCAACGCTGCCTTCCAAACTTATTTGCAGCAATTTTTGTGCTTCAACGGCAAATTCCATGGGTAGTTTATTAAGCACCTCCTTGGCGTAGCCATTAATAATTAGCGCCACAGCATCCTCGGTTGAAATACCTCGTTGGTTACAGTAGAAAATTTGGTCCTCGCCAATTTTCGAAGTGGTTGCCTCGTGCTCTACAATTGCCGTGGGGTTATCCACCTCGATGTAAGGGAATGTATGTGCGCCGCATTTATCGCCTAGTAGCATTGAATCGCATTGCGAGAAGTTACGTGAATTGTCAGCATTCTTAACTACCTTAACCAAGCCACGGTAGCTATTGTTGCTAACGCCGGCTGAAATGCCTTTTGATACTATTCTGCTTCTACTGTTTTTACCAATATGAAACATTTTCGAACCAGTATCGGCTTGTTGGTGGTTGTTGGTTACAGCAACGGAGTAAAATTCGCCGTATGAGTTATCGCCCAAAAGTATGCAGCTGGGGTATTTCCATGTTATAGCCGAACCAGTTTCCACCTGTGTCCAGGATATTTTGCTGTTCTTACCCTTGCAAATTCCACGTTTTGTAACAAAGTTGTAAATACCGCCCTTACCATTCTTGTCGCCTGGGTACCAGTTTTGTACGGTTGAGTACTTTACCTCGGCATTGTCCATTACTACAATCTCAACTACTGCTGCGTGCAGCTGGTTCTCGTCGCGCTGGGGAGCGGTACATCCTTCGAGATACGAAACGTAGCTATCGTCCTCGGCAATAATGAGCGTACGCTCAAATTGGCCAGTATTGGCTGCGTTTATTCTGAAGTAGGTACTTAGTTCCATGGGACTTCTCACGCCCTTTGGGATGTAGCAGAAGCTACCATCGCTAAATACGGCTGAGTTAAGTGCTGCAAAAAAATTGTCGGTAACGGGAACCACAGATGCTAAATACTTTTTCACTAAATCGGGATGTTCACTAATAGCCTCACTCATAGAACAGAATATAATTCCCTGCTCGGCCAGACTTTCGCGGAAAGTTGTTTTTACCGATATGCTATCCATCACTGCATCAACGGCAACACCAGTAAGCATCTTTTGTTCCTCAAGGGGTATTCCCAACCTGTTGAAAGTGTCAAGTAACTGAGGGTCTACCTCATCCAAACTATCAAGTTTTGGTTTTTGCTTTGGGGCAGCGTAGTAAATCATATCCTGATAATCGATTTCAGGGATGTTTAGGTGAGCCCAATTGGGCATCTCCATTTGCTGCCAATGCCTAAACGCTTTTAGACGAAACTCGAGCATCCATTCGGGCTCATCCTTTTTCTGCGAAATAATCCTTACAACATCTTCGTTAAGCCCTTTTGGAATTGTTTCGGTTTCGATATCGGTATAAAATCCGTACTTATATTCGGAGTTTGTTACCTCGTCGATAATTTTATCTTGGTCGTTGGTCATTACTAATTTATTAATAGAATACTTCTTACTGTAGTCCCATTTTTTACAATTAAAGAACACGGCACCGCTTAAAATGTTTACCGTTTTGTTAATAAACTAACAGTAGGATGGAATCAATCTAAATAGGCTGCAAATATAGTGAGATTGTCTTTAAACTTAAAAGGAAACTTTCCTTTAATTTTTATGATATTTGTTAGTTTTTATGGCGTATAGAGATTGTTATTCCTTATGTGTAATCTTCTCAATCTTAGCATTTATTTGGTTTAGGGCATCGAAAACGCTTTGCTCTGGTGAGATGTAGTTGAATCCGCTCCAGAATTCTTGGTCGTACTCGTAGCTTGTATCAAAAAATATACTGTTGGTGGTGGTGGTTTCTTTTGGGTTGAATTTTTCCACATTCTCGCTGGAGGGCTGGCTAACCATTAATTCGAAAAATAGATGGAAGGGATTGTAAAACAAGTTTCTACGCTTACGGTACCTAAAGTCTAAATCGCCACGAACATGAGAAATGTAATATTTGTGATTAAACTCTTTGTAACGCACCGAGTACTTAATTTGTATTGGTTTTATTCTATACATCCAACTGCGTTTGTGTAAGTAATTGCTAGTTACCTTAGCAATGTGCTTTGGTGTTACCTCAAAATCGGCACCTAAAATCGCCAAGCTTTCCATGTCTATATAGATAACACCAGTAAAAAGTGGATAGTTTGTACTTGAGTTTTGCGCAAAGTATACTTGGTAGGCTGTTTTGTTATCGATTGTTACAATATCACTTTTAAAGTAGTTGTACTTGTCCCACGATTCTTTATCGAGAAACGTAGGAAGGTTTTTTGCTATATCTAGCACAAGTGAGCTGTGAACGCCAGCTTTAAGCTTTATGCTAAGCGTATCGGTTTGCTCAATATTTTGCAATCTTCGAGATTTTAGAAGTTTAACCTGGTCGGATGCATGGGAGTTTGAGTAGGGCGCTTTGTAGATTTGGAAGATGGCCTCGGAATAGTTTTGGTACTTTTTATTCATCAATACACCCTCTCTGTAGAATGACATTAGGTACAGTGGATTCTGGCTAAAATTACTAGGGATTTTTCGAACAGCTTCTTTCACCAGATTGCTTGGCTCAATATTGCGTATCACCACCTCTTGTATTGAAATATAGTTGATATCCAAGAGAATATCAATAGTGCCTTCCTGTAGAATGCTTATTGGTATTTTTTTTGACTTGTAACCAATATGCGAAATGGTTACGGCAGTAATGGAAGTGTCTGCAGGAAGTGCTAGCACGAAAAGGCCATCGAGGTTTGCAACATTTCCTAAGCCAATATCAGGAACTCCAACAGTAGCAAAGGGGAGAGGTTTCATTGTTGATGCATCAACCACCCTTCCCTTGATGGTAACCTTCTCATGTGCAGTACGCATCCCCACTTGCAATGTATCATGTTTAGTATGGCCAGGATAAATAAGGATGTGACTATCGGTAACTCTTATACGGAGAGTGGTATCGTTGAGTATTTGCTCAAGGGCATTCTTTAGGGAAACTCCCTTTATGCTTACGCTTATTACCCTATCGCTTTGAACCGCTTTGCTGTCGTAGGCAAAAAAGTATCCTATGCTATCCGATAGTTGGTTGAGCGCTTTGAAGATGGTTGTACGTTGGGGGGTTAGCGTTACCTTTTTTTGTAAGATATTGTGCTGTTCTTGGCTAAAAACATAGCTTATTGGGGCATGGAGCAATAGCAATAATGCAATTACAGATTTCAATTTGTTGGTTGGTGCGCTATGTCTAGCTTTAATCATTTATTGGGCTCAGAAAGTATAATGGTAGTATCGACAAAAGTGACCTTAAGTTTTAGGGTTTTACTGATAATATCAACAATGTATGGCACGGAATTGTTTTCGAAGGTAACGGTTAATCGAGGTTGTTTTGTACTGGGCAAATCGATTACAATATTGCTATGGTATGTTTTATTGATAGCATCTACAATTGCCTGTAACGATTCATCCTTAAACTGAAGCCGTTTGGCTTTTTGGGAATGCATTTCGCTAGGTGCAGATAATGATTTTTGCACAGAAGCGTTCGAGATGGTTATTTTCTCACCAGCCTCAGCAATAACTGCTTTTAAATTCTTTGCCTTAGGGGTTACGTTTACCCTGCCCGTTTCTACAACAACTTCAGCATAATCTTCCGATTCTGATTTTATAGAAAAAGAGGTTCCCAGCACCCTAACTTCTGCCCCTGCTGCATCAACAACAAAGGGGAGGTGCTGGTTTTTGGTTACATCAAAAAATGCTTCTCCTTTAAGAGTTAAATCTCTTCTCTTTTTGCCAAACCTTTTGCTGTAGGCAATGCTTGAGTATTTTCCCAAGTATGCAATTGATTTAAACATCTAAATACATATAACAAATTATA
>CALGIR010000040.1 GCA_937915475.1 uncultured Bacteroidales bacterium | reverse complement strand
TGTCGGCTTCGACTTCGCTCAGCCTGACCGTCAGCCTGAGCGAAGTCGAAGGGGGCGGCTATAATTGAATTATTAGGTTACATCTTGTTAACTAAACGACATTACATTATAAATTACTTAACACTAAGAAATCATGGGAAATATCTTATATGTAATTGCTGTAATTCTAATTATTTTATGGGCAGTAGGATTTTTGGGCTTCCACGCTGGTGGCATTATTCATATTCTACTCGTAATTGCCATTATCGCTGTACTACTCAGAATTATTCAGGGTAGAAAAATCTTCTAACTTTTACTCTAACAAATTATCCAACTAACTTAATAAATACTACTATGTCGCGCGAAAAAGAAGGAAAAGAAAAAACGGGTAAGAAAACTGCTTCCAAAAGCCTTAAAGAAAAGCGAGCCGAAAAGGCTGCCAAACGAAATGAGAAAGGATCGGGAGGCAATTCCCCAATCATTAATCCATTTGCCAAACCAAAAAAGTAAGCATGAGAGCTGAACGTATATTTTGGAATAAATTAAAGGCAAAACTAGTTAAAATGCATCCTACGCTAACAAAATCAGATTTAATATGGAGAGATGGTACCATTAGCGATATGCTTGAGATGATTTCGAGCAAATTGGGTATAACGGCAGAAGAACTTATGGAAGATGTTGATAAACTTTAATCAAAAAACTGGCAGCCACATCGGGTTCGAAATAATTTCCACAGTAAACGTTGGTTGCAAAACAATTACGTTAGTGCTATACTTACAGTAAAGGCGATGTTTTATGGACATCGCCTTTTTTATCGCCCATTTACAAACCTTCTTTCCAAGAACTTTATTTAAGCATTTTTCAACTGATATCCGTTGTCGCAATCTGTGATATATGTAACTTATATATGCAATTGTGTAACAATAACTTGCTAGCAGCAAAGTATCTTTACTTAATGAAAATCTATATACATCTAAACTTATTCCAATGGAAAATCTAACGCTAGGTTTCTGGAACGAAAGAAAGGAAAAATTAAAAGTGAAGTACCCCATTATCACTGACGAAGATTTGGACTTCCACAACAACAAAGAGAAAGAGATGATAGAGCTGCTTTGCCACAAGTTAGGAAAAACCCAAGAGGAGTTTCATGCTATCATCAACACGATAAAGTAAACTGTCTAGCACAGCTTTAGGATTAGAATCTCTCTCAGATTTGTTAATCAAGGACGAGACCTTTGATGCAGATACAAAAATATTGGCAAACAACTTACAATGTATATATTCCAAAAACCCATGCTCAGAAACAAATAAAACTTAACTACAATGGACAACCCAAAAAACACTCCTTTACTAGCACTCTGTTTTTTCTTAACCTCAAGTGCTACAAACATTAAATTCCCCACCTCTACTGTAACACCAGCTGCAGAGATTTCGGCTACAAGGAAAGCCGATAAGAATGGGAATTTCAAAGTATCGGTTACTGCTAAAAACTTGGCTTCTTCCGACAGGCTTGTTCCCCCCCAGAGCGTTTACATTGCCTGGATTGTTACCAACACCGAGGGCATTAGGAGCATTGGCCGACTTACGAACAAGAATGCAAAAACCGCAAACATTGAAACGTTAACACCTTTTGCATTTAGTGAGATATTTATTACCGCCGAGGGTCAAGCCGATATCTCACACCCTTCGGGGGTTGAAATATCCAGAGCGAAATTCAAGAAATAATTCACAAAGTATGATAATTCTACTTTACGAACTTAATTTCGTTGATTTTTCTAATTCTACTTTACGAA
>CALGIR010000039.1 GCA_937915475.1 uncultured Bacteroidales bacterium | reverse complement strand
TACCGAACGGTACGCACGGTGGTGTGAGAGGACAGGTAGGGAACTAATCCCTGCCTTCCTACTCGATACAATAAATGTAGGTTCAAAAGCATTACTGTTTGACAAACAGAGCTTATGTGTTGATTAAATTACTCAAATAGAACCTTTATTAATGTTGAGGCATAGATTTTTTTTGTATTTTTACTCTTACAAAATATTTTAAACACCCTAATTCTTACCTAAAAACTACAAGCTATGAGAAAACTAGTAATCACATCCCTTTTTATTTCACTTACCGTTTGTCTTTTTGGTCAGGACGCTAGGGAAGGGAAAAAAGTTCCAACCACTTACGACAGGAGTTCGCTAACCGTTTTATTCGTTGATAATCAAACGGCAAACCATTGGAGTGAGGCTAGAGAAAAGGTTTCAAAAATAGTCTTCTCCGATAAGTACAACAATAACAATCTCCAAACGCTTCTCCTTTCTCTTAATTCTCCCAGTAAAATGCTGGGTGATGCTCAAGGTGTGATTGCTGATAATTTGAATAATATTAATGTGGCTAAGCAAGTGGTATCCAAGTGGTATAACCGTCAACCCGATGGCACTATGGATATGACCATTGTACATGAACGTGGCCGTTTTTCGGCAACCGATGCCGATTTTTTGCTTGCTCAAACCAGCAAAAGAGGAAATGCCGCTCTTGAGGAGTTTGGCAATAGGCTCATAAACCTCAGCTATATTTTGGTTCTAGACTTGCAGAGCATCAAAACCATGGCCGAAGCAAAAGTTGTGAACACAAAAGGTTGGCAGGCCAACGTAATGAGTTACCTATATAAGGTAAACTTTAACGATGAGGTTAAGTATGCGTTTTACGATACTTGGATTTACGAAGATGATACAGAAGAGGTAAAGGAGCAAAAGCGTAAAGCTTTTGATGAACTTGATATCCCAATTGAGCCAGTTCTTCAAAAATCCGTAACCATTACTTCATCTCAACCAGAAAGTGATACAGGTTTAGGCCTTTTATTTAAGCCTAAGTCAATGGAGCAACTTCTGGAAGAACTTCTTCAGAAATCATACGATGAAGTTGTGTATCGCATTGAGATGGACATTGAAGAGTTTAAGGTAAAAACAGCTTTGTACGAAACACGCCCCCTTAGGGCAAAAATTGGCCTAAAGGAAGGGCTACAAACCGATACCCGTTTCTTTGTTTACGAGTATGTTTATAACGAAAAAATAAATGAGGCAGAGCCTAAACGCAGAGGCGTTATCCGGGCTGCATCCAAATCAAAAATTACAGATAACAGAAAAGTAGCCGCAGGAGATATGGGAACATCCCAATTCTATCAGGTGCAGGGTCGTAAACTCGATCAGGGGTTTATTCTGCAACAGCAAAATGATTTGGGGATTGAGGTTTCCTTAGGTGCTGAGTTAGGCGAAATAGGAGGGGGCTATGGTAGAGTTGATATCCGTTTGGGTAGGTTCATAGGCATAAGATCGCTCTTTGTTTACCTCGAAGGAGGTTTTGACGCTGGCGACTACCCAAGTGCGCTTCCTTATTTATATGGTGGCGACGAATCATTTACGTTCCTGCGTTTTGGTGGTGGTATTGCTAAGGGTATGCAGCTGATGCGCAACCTTGAGCTAAGGCCTTATGTGGGTGTAGGTGCCGAATCAGCGTCAAACGATGATAACACCGCTGATGATGCCCCCTCAGCCATATATATTAAGCCCGGTGTAAACTTGGCATTAAATTTGACACACAACTTTCAGTTTATTGGCGGAGTTGGTGCTTATGCATTTATTTCCGATGCTGAAAGTGAGAATGCAGGTGTAATCGGCCCCTGGGATAGCGTATTTCTGGATCGTACAGGTCCATCAGCATTTATTGGCATTAAGTTTGGATTCTAGCGAATTAATTAAGCATATTATTTAAACCAGATAAACCTTTTGAACTATGAGAAAATTAAAGAGTTTAACAATTCTGTTTGCACTAGTTTTTGCTTTTGCAGCAGGTACAAATGCCCAGGAGAGGTACTCTCGAAAGGAGAGAAAAGCACACTACAATAGCAGCTATAACTATGAGGTGCAGATCATGGGAGTTGGCCAGGATGGAACCAAGGTGATGAGAGTTTGGGGCTATGGTAAACGCGTTGAGGATGCCATTATTGAGGCTAAAATGAATGCTGTAGCTTCGGTAATCTTCAAGGGAATACCCGGTGGCCATGGTGCTGCTGCCACTCCAGCTATACTTACAGATTCTAATGCAGCCGATAATAATGCCGATTATTTCGACAATTTCTTCTCCCCAGGCGGGAAGTATCTGCAGTTTATCACTATGACAACCGATGGAATGCCCAGCGGTCAGGACAGACTAAAGGTGAAAAAGGGTTTCAAAGTAGCCATATATGCTCAGGTTATGTACGATGCATTGCGCAAGCAACTTGAAACAGATGGTATTGCTCGCCGACTCGATTCTGGATTCTAGGAATAAATATGCAAATGGTACGATTATAAAATAATGAATGTTAT